>DASYXX010000079.1:0-19241 GCA_035934395.1 Streptosporangiaceae bacterium | reverse complement strand
CACTATCAGTCACTGCCTCTCGTGGGCGTTGTCCGCGGCCGCCCGCAGGCCACGGCGTACCAGAGCGGCCGCGACCTTCTTCCGGTAGTCCGACGACCCGTGCAGGTCGGCTGGCGGGTCGATATCGTCGGTGGCGCGGCGGGCTGCCTCATCGAACAACTCGGCCGACGGCGCCTCGCCGACCAGGAGATCCTCCGCGTCGACCGCCCGGACCGGCACATCAGCAACGCCGGCGAACGCCAGCCGGGCATCGCCGATCACGCCCTCGGCAAGCGTGAGTGATGCCGCCAGGCCAACAATCGCGAAGTCACCGTGCCGGCGGGCGACCTCCTGGAAGCTGACCCCCGTACCCCGTCCCGCGGCCGGGAAGCGCACCTCAACAAGGAGCTCCTCGGGACGGCGTGACGTCATGAGGTATCCCTCGAACCATTCCGCCGCCGGGACAACCCGCTCGCCCGACTGGTCACGAACCACGAACTCGGCGTCGAGCGCCCGCGCGACGGCCGGAAGCTCGGCCGCCGGATCCGCATGCGCCAGACTGCCCCCTATCGTGCCGCGGCTGCGGATCGCCTCATGACCGATCAGCGGCAGGGCAGCCGCCAGCAGCGGCACGGTACCGGCGATGGTCTCGGACTCCTCGGCAACGTACTCCCGCGTCATCGCGCCTACCGCCACCCAGCCGTCTGCCGCCGACACCCCGGACAGTTCAGCTATCCCGTTGATGTCGATGAGCACCGCCGGGTGGGCCAGCCGCAGCGCCAGCAGCGGGATGAGGCTCTGGCCGCCGGCGAGCACGCTCGCGTCGTCCAGATGCTCAGCCAGCAACTCGACAGCTTCGGAAACAGCTTTGGGCGCCACGTAGTCAACGTGAGGCAGCTTCATCGGCGCGGCCCTTCGATCCAGCAAGTGTGCTTTCCTAGCATCCCAGGCTCACTCAGCCTGCCCTGACCGGTCTGAACGAGCAACTCCGCCTGCTCGGGTTTCAGCCGGCGGCCGTTCTGAAACTCGGCGGCGAACGCGGCCCCGCCCAGGGCTCGCTGGGTCACGGCCGTGATGCGGTCGGCGTCGGCGCTGTTCCCGGGCGGAAGGCTGGCACCGGCCGACCGCCAGGCCGTGTCCGCCGCTCCGAGCAGCTGGGCGGCCCGCTCCGGCTGTCCGCCGAGCGCTTGTGCACCGGCCAGGCCCGTGAGTGCCTGTGCCACAGCGTGGGGGTCACCGAGTGCTTGCGCGGCGGTGAGGCTCATCAGGTGCCATGAGCGCGCGTCCGCGGGGTCACCGCGTTGCTCGGCGATGAAGCCCAGCTCGGACGCTGAAACTTCGCGGGCAACGTCCGGTTCCGGGCCGACGCGCTGGCTCGTTCGCAGCACGCTGCGCAGGTGGGCTTCGGCCACGTCGAGCTTGCCCTCTCTGCGCGCGGTCATGCCGAGCCCGATCTCCGCGAAGACCTGTCCGGGCTGGTAGCTCTGCTCGGTTGCCAGGCGCATGGCCCGCTCGAGGAGCTCTCGGGCCTGGGCCAGGTCACCGGACCGCAGCGCGCTTCTGCCCAGCCAGGACAGAGCGTCTGCCGCCTGTGGCCACAGGCCGAGCTCTTCGGCCATGCGCAGACCGTCTCGGTGCAGACGGGCGGCCTGCCTGTGGTCTCCCGTTGCCGCTTCGGCCGCGCCGAGCCACTCGATGGCCTGCAGCTGCCCCCACCGGTCCCCGCGTTCCCGGAATATCGCCAGGCTCTGCTGGGCGTCGGCCCGCGCGGCGGCCGGGTCGCCTCGGACGATAGCCAGCTTGGCACGGGTGCTGAGGGCCGCCGCGATTCCCCACCGGTCGCCGAGCGCCCGAAAGCTTTCGAGCGCCCGGCCGACCATGGCCTCGCCCGCAGATGGGTCGCCGAAATCAGATGCGACGAAGCCGAGGAACCATTCCAGTGTGGCCCGCATGGCGGGGTCGTCGATGCCGCCGAGGGGCGGCGGGCCGGCCTGCTCGCCGCGCTCTCCGGCGAGGGCCGTGAAACCGCTCCGCCACGCCCTGGCCGCGGCCTGCGCGGCGGCGGCTCCGCGGCCGAGGGCAAGGGCCTCATCCAGCGCGCGCCGTGCCTCCGTCAGCCGGCCGCGCAGGAACCAGTACCAGGCCAGGGCGTTGACCATCCGAAGGGCGGCCGGGTCGTTGTCCTCTCGGGCGGAGTCCAGCGCGCTGCGCAGGTTGGCGGCTTCGGCGTCCAGGAGCACGAGCCAGGAGCGCTGGTCGTGGCCGCGAAGGTGCGCTGCGGCGCGTTCGGCAAGATCGGAATAGTAACGCCGGTGCCGCCGCCGCGTCTGGGCGGCCTCTCCCGCCTGGCGGAGGTGCTGCAGGCTGTATGCGGCGATGCTGTCCAGCAACCGGTACCGGGGACCGTCCGGCGCGTCCGCGACAACGACGAGGGAGCGATCCACCAGCCTGGCCACCAGACCTGGCACATCCAGGTCATCTTCGGCGCAGATCGCCGCCGCGGCGTCCAGCGTGCAGCCGTCCGCGGACACGGCCAGCCGCCGCAGCACGAGTCGTTCGGGCTCGGTGAGCAGCCCCCAGCTCCAGTCGATGACGGCCCAGAGGGTCCGCTGTCGTGGCGGGGCGTCGCGGTGCCCGGTGACCAGCAGCCCGAACCGGTCGTCGAGCCGGGCGAGGAGCTCGTGGATGCCCATGCTCCGGACCCGGGTCGCCGCCAGCTCCAGCGCCAGCGGAATCCCGTCGAGCCGCCGGCAGAGCGCCGCGACCGCCTGGGCGTTTCCCTCATCGAGGCGGAAGCCCGTCGCGGACGCACAGGCGCGCGCGACGAACAGCTGGACGGCGCTGAACTGCGCCAGGGCGGCCGGCCCCGGGTCGGTCGCCAGCTCGGGCAGTTCCAGCGGAGGTACTGCCCAGACGATTTCACCGGTAAGCATGAGGGGTTCCCGGCTGGTCGCCAGGACCTGCAGGCCGGGAGCGGCCTGGAGCAGCCGGATGGTCAGCTTGGCGGCCTGGTCGACCAGGTGTTCGCAGTTGTCCAGGACCAGCAGCATCCGGCTGGCGCGCAGGACTTCGGCCAGCAGATCGGCCGGGTCCTTGGCGCTGTTGTCCCTGATGCCCAAGACGGCCATGACCGCGTCCGCGGGCGTGCCGACCCCGGCGAGGTTGGGTCCGGCCAGTTCCACCAGCCAGATGCCATCGGGGAAGGCGTCGGCCGACTGAGTCGCCATCTCCAGGGCCAGCCGCGTCTTGCCCACGCCGCCGGGCCCGGTGAGGGTCACCAGCCGACGCTCGTTCAACAGCGCGCGTAGTTCGGCTACCGCCGCCGTCCGGCCGACCATGTCGGTGAGCATGGCGGGCAGGTTGCTGCGCCGGCGTGCCGCCAGGGTAGGCGGAGCCGGCGCGCCCTGAAGGCCCGGAGCGTGCTCGAGAATCGCCTGGTAGAGCGCGGCCAGGCCCGGCCCGGCATCCAGGCCAAGGTCGCCAGCCAGCCTGCTCCGCAGCTCGAGGTAGCTATTCACTGCCTCGGCCTGCCGGCCGGCCCGGTAAAGGGCGAGCATGTGAGCGGCGCGTAGCCGCTCTCGCAGCGGATGACGGGCCACGAGCTCGCCGATCTCGCCAGCGAGCAGGCTGTGCTCGCCCAGCGCCAGCCGGGCCTCGGCCTGCTCTTCCAGCGCGGCCAGCTGTTGCTCCTCCAGCCGCACGATCGCCGCCTGCGCAAACATAGCGTCGGCGAACTCTGCCAGGGGCGGGCCCCGCCACAGCGCCAGGGCATCGGCCAGCAGCGCGGCCCGGTCCCGGGGATCCTGGGTCGCGCCGGCCCGCTCTGTGAGGGCGGCGAACCGGCGCTCGTCCACCGCCCCGCCGTCAAGCTGGAGCAGATATCCCGGCGACCGGGACACCACCAGCTCACCGCCGGCCGGCTCGGCGTTCTCCAGCGCCTGCCGCAGCCTGCTGACCTTTGACTGCAGGGCGTTCGCGGGGTGGACGGGAAGGTCATCGCCCCACAGGTCCTCGATCAGCCGGTCCGCCGATACGGGGCGGCCCCGGTGGAGGAGGAGATCGGCCAGCAGGGCACGGACCTTGGCCTCGGGAACCGCGACCAGCCGGCCGTCCCCCGTCCACACGGCCAGGGTGCCGAGCACGCCGAAACGCACCGGGCCAGGATAGCCCGGCAATCCGCACGCGCAGCAGGTCACCAGCGGGTCGCAGGGCCACGCGGGCAGCCGGCCGACAGCCGGCCGACAGCCGGGCAGGGCAGGGTGGAGGTCGCACCAGAGACACAGGAGAGCGGACGGGAGGCCGGTGGATGACCGCGGGGCGGCGGGATTGGATCGGCCTGGCTGTGCTCACGCTTCCGTGCCTGCTGTATGCGATGGACCTGACCGTGCTGAACCTGGCGGTCCCGCATATCAGCAAAGACCTGCGGCCCAGCAGCACCCAGCTGCTGTGGATCGTCGACATCTACGGGTTCCTGGCCGCCGGGTCGCTGGTCACCATGGGCACCCTGGGCGACCGCATCGGGCGCCGCCGGCTGCTCCTGATCGGCGCGGCGGCGTTCGGCGCCCTCTCACTGCTTGCCGCCTGGTCCTCCAGCGCGGCGATGCTGATCGCGGCCCGTGCCCTGCTCGGTGTGGCCGGGGCCACCGTGGCGCCCTCGACCCTCTCGCTGATCCGCAACATGTTCCTTGACCCGCGGCAGCGGACGGTCGCGATCTCGGTGTGGATCGCCAGCTTCTCGGCAGGCGGCGCGGTCGGGCCGCTGCTGGGCGGGGTGCTACTGCAGTGGTTCTGGTGGGGGTCGGTGTTCGTGCTGGCGGTTCCGGTGATGGCGCTGCTGCTGGTGCTGGGGCCGCTGCTGTTGCCGGAGTTCCGTGATCCCCGGGCGGGACGGCTGGACCTGGTCAGCGCGGCACTGTCGGTGGCCGCGGTGCTGGCGGTCATCTACGGGCTCAAGCAGCTCACCCGTGACGGCCCGGGGTGGCCGCCCGCCCTGTCCCTGCCGGCCGGCATCGCGGCCGGGGTGGTGTTCGTTCGCCGGCAGCGCCGGCGGGCCGACCCGCTGCTGGATCTGCGCCTGTTCCGCTCCGCCGCCTTCACCGCGGCGCTGACCACCAACCTGCTCAGCTTCTTCGTCGGGTTCGGCACTCTGCTGTACATCGCCCAGTACCTGCAACTGGTGCTGGGCCTGTCGCCGCTGGCGGCAGGCCTGTGGATGCTGCCTTCCTCCGCCGGGTTCATCGTCGGGTCCATGCTGACCCCGGTGCTGGCCCGCCGGATCCGCCCGGCCTTCGTCATGGCCGCCGGCCTGGCACTGGCAGCGGTGGGCCTGGGGCTGCTCACCCGGCTCGGCAGCGCGGCCGGCCTGGGAGTCCTCGTGACCGGGTCCGCGGTGTTCTCGCTGGCGCTGGCCCCGGTGGACACCTTCGCAACCGACCTGGCCGTCGGGGCCGCACCGCCAGAACGTGCGGGCGCGGCGTCGGCGCTGTCGGAAACCAGCGCCGAGTTCGGCGGGGCGCTGGGCATCGCGATCCTGGGCGTCGTCGGCACCAGCATCTACCGCGGCCAGCTGACCGCCGCCCTGCCGCCCGGGACTCCGCCTGCAGCCGCCGCGGCCGCGCGGGACACCCTCGGCGGCGCGGTGGCAGCGGCGGGGCAGCTCCCCGGCCGGCCCGGACGAGTGCTGCTCGGGCTAGCCCGCCAGGCCTTCACCCAGGGCCTGCACGTGGCCTTCGCCGCCTGCGCCGCCGCCGTCCTCGCCGCCGCCATCCTCGCGGCGATCCAGCTCCGTCACCTGCGCCCGAGCTCTGAGCCCGGGCCCGGCTCACCCGCAGAGGACTCCGCGATCGGACACGTTGGGAGATAGTTTCATGTTGCTTGCCACCAAGACCGCGATCGTCTACGGCGCCAGCGGCGCGATCGGGTCCGCGGTCGCGCGCGCCTACGCCCGCGAGGGCGCCGACGTGCATCTCGCCGGCCGCACGACGGCGACTCTCGAGAGAGTCGCCCAGAGCATCCGGCACGACGGCGGCGGCGCACACGTCGCGCAGGTCGACGTCCTCGACCGTACGGCGGTCGCACGGCACGCCGACGCCGTGGCCGCCCGCGGCGGCATCGACATCTGCTTCAACGCCACCTCCCATGCCAGCCGAGCCGCCTCGGCGGAACGGGTTCGCGATAGCCGCCGCTGGGCATGGTCAACCGGGGGGTATCGATGCCGGAGCCGAAGATCCGTGACCGGCTTGTCGGGGGCTGCTGACGGGGTACGAGGTGACCGCCGACGGCAAGACCGCCGCCACGATGGGGGGACCATATGCCAGCCACCCGATCCGCGCTGAGCTACGACGTCTTCGTCGCCGGAGAAGCCGTTCGCCGCCCCGCCACCCACGGTGGGCGACGCGCCGGCCTGGGATCCGACCGGCTGGCCGCGCTCAACCCCCAGTGCCGTCGTCTCCGGGCACAGTGGCTGATGCTCGAGGCGGTCGCATAACGGCGCTCCAGAAGATCTTCAAGGGATCTGCAGGGACTAGGTGATCATGTCTGCTAGCGAGGACCGGGCGGCGTGACGGAGATCACCCGCCCGCTGCTCGGCCGACGGCGGCGAGGGTCCGGTCCGGTGCCGGCGGCTGGGCTGCGGGTGGTGCTCTGGGGACTGGGCCATGGGCTGGCGCTGGCGTCCGGGCTCAGCGCGCCGATCCGGTCGCAGATCACGCGCAGTCTCACGGTGGAGATCTCCGCCGACGACGGCGTCGCACGGCACTGGGACTTCGACGCGCAGCGGCGCCGGGTGTCCAGCGCGGCCGGGCAGGCCGAGGCACCGGACTTCGCGGTCCGGTTCACCAGCAGCGGCCGGGCGCTTCGCGCCCTGACGTCGCCGCGTGCGGCCGACCGCATCATGGGTGGCCTGAGGCACGGCGCGGTCCGGCTCGAGGGCAACCCGCAGATCTTGCTGTGGTTCTACGGCCTGGCCCGCAGGCTGGTGCCGGCCGGCCGGTCCAGCTCTTCCCGCCGGGCGCTGCCTGGCGGGTACCTGGCGCACGACCCGGCCGCGAACGGCATCGAGAAGATCACGATCGAGCCGCCTGCGCAGCAGCTGGATCCGCGCTGGACCGCCGCCTGGAACGCGCGGGCCAGACTGTGGATCGTGCGCGGCGCCTGCGGCGACCCGCTGCAAGAGCCGTGATGAGCCGGACGACGATTCCCGCGGCCGGGCTCAGCGACCGTGCGCTGGGCTGGCTGCGGTTTATGTGGGACAAGGCGACGACCTCTGACGACTGGAGCGACCTGGGCGAACCCCATCCATGGTGGGATCGTTACAGCGTGCCGCCGATGTGCGCGTTTCCCCGGTTCGACATCTCCTATATGGCGTACGTCCTTCCGGTCATGCTCGAGACGACCCCGGCGTGGCGGGAGGCCTACACCCGGATCGCAGACGAGCTCATCCGCCGCTATACGTCCTTCTGGGGCGCGATCGACTGGTGCACGCTGGTCGGGCCTGATCCCGGAGGGGACCGCTATCCGCCCGAATGGCTGGTCCAGATCCCTGAGCCGCTGCGCGGCCGCTACGCGATTCCCGGATGGACCGGAAACGGGGTCGAGCCGTGGGGGCTGCAGCCGGACCCGGTCGGCGCCGACGGCAACCTGTTCTACCGGGGCTGGCTCAACCTGCTGCTCGGGATCCGCCGCTACGTTTCCGGCGACAGCGGTGAGCACGAGCCGTTCGACGTCACCGGGTACCACAACCGCCAGTTCACCTGGACCCATGCACGGATCGCGGAGTTCATCTCCGCCCAGTTCCGGTCCCGCCCGCAGGGCCCGCACTGCGAGAACACCAAGATCTGGCCATTTTGCCTCAGCGCCGCCGGGCTGGGGCTGAAGCTCTACGACGCGCTGCTCGGAACCAGCCTGCACGAGCCGTTCCCGCACTGGGTCGACTACGCCCGCCAGCACTACATGAGCCTGACCCGCGGCGGGGAGCTGGACACGTTCGCGCTCTACTACGACCCGATAGAGCAACACCTCATGACCCTGCCCGGGCCCTTCGTGGCTTACGGGGTGCTGCCCTGCCTGCTGTACCTGTACCCGCAGGATCGCCGGTTCGCCGTGTGGCTCTATGAGCTGGCGATGCGCCGGCTCGGCTGGAACGACCCGGACGTACCGCTCGGTAAGCTCCACCCCGACGCTCACCACCTGTGCACGGTCTTGTGGATGGCCCATGAGATGGGGGACACCGCCACCGAGGACCGCGTCAGGGAGTTCGCCGAGAGTGAATACCAGCCCCGGTTCTTCGGCGACGAGAACGACCGGTTCGCGTTCTGGTTCGGCTACGACTCCAGCTGGCCCCGCGGGCAGCTCAACGCCACCCTGATGCTCGCCGAGAGCGGCAGCCCAGGGGCGTGGTGGCGGGTCTTCAACGAGCCCAGCCCGCCGCCGGCTTCGGAACCGGTTCTCCGCGGCGTCGACTACCCCGGCGTCGGCATCCGCCGCGCGCGGAACGACATGGCCCAGGGCGTACTCAGCATCGAGACCACCGCTGGCACACCGTCACGGCGCGGCGAACCCACCAGCTTCACGATCGACCAGATCCCCAGCCCGGTCGAGGCATCGGTCACCGTCGACGGCCACGGCTCGGCCAGCTGGCAGGTCACCGGCGACGATTCCATCCGGCTCGACCTGGACATCGGCGACCACCAGATCAGCGTCGCCTTCGCTGGGTGAGCCTGGCGGCGCTTCAGGCAGAGGTTTTGGCCAGCTGGGCAAGCCCGCCTGTGACCAGCGTGACGTAGGCGTCCTCCAGCTGGGAGGCGTACTGGCGGGTGGGGCGCCTGCGCCACTGCGCCAGGACTGTCTCAATGGCTCCGAGGAGGATCGCAACGGCCAGCGTGGCCTGCCGCTCCCCGACGCCGAGTTCCTGGCTGACGTGGGTGGCGAAGTATCGCACGGTGGTCTGGTCCCGTTGCCGCTGTTCTTCGCGAAGAGCGTGGGTCCAGCCGCCGGCGGCGCGCAGGGCCGCCAGGGCGGTCCCGCGGTCGGCCTGGGCTTGCAGAGCGCCGCGGATGAGTGCCCGGAACATATCTGTGACGGTCGTGGCCTGGCGGACATTGGTGGCAAGCTCGGCGTGCAGGACCGCTGCCTCGCGCTGGTAGACCGCGGCGAGCAGCTCGCCGCGGTTGGCGAAATGCTTGTACACCAAGGGTCGGCTGACACCCGCTCGCTCTGCGACGGCCTCCATGGTGACCGCGTCGACGGACTCCTCGGTGTGTATCGCGGCGGCCGCCGTCAGCAGCGCGTCCCGCCGGTCCACGCGGCTCAGACGCGCTGGCCCGGTCGCGCGGGCAGGAACGGTTTGCGGAGCGTATCGGGGCAGCCTTGCCGGGTCGCCGACCACGGTGACATTATGTCACCAGAGCCGTGGTGACGTAGTGTCACCAGCGATCGGATCCGGTGCTGCCGCAGAACCAGGGAGCCACGATGACCTATGCCGGGCAGCGGACCATTCTGGACGCCGATAGCCACGTGATGGAGCTGCCCGGATTCCTCGACGATTTCCTCGAGCCGGCCCAGCGAGGCCGGCTGAACCGCGATGGCTTGCGCGGCCGGACCAAAATGATCGACGAGGCGGTAGCCGAGGCACGGGCGCGCAGCGTATACCCCGAGCGTGCCGCCCGGGCGCGGGAGCGCCTCCTGCTGGACAAGGGCTGGCACGCGATGGGAGCGTTTGACCCCCTCGAGCGCAGCAGCGTGCTGGACTTGCTCGGCTTCGACGGTCAGCTGGTGTTCGCCACCTTCGCCCCGGCCATGTTCCTCGGCGCCGACCTGGACCGCCTGTACGCTGGCAGCGCCGCGCAGAACAAGGCCGTTGCCAGATTCTGCGCCGCCGACGCCCGCCTGCTCCCGGTCGCGTTCGTCCCGCTGGCAGATCCGGCGCGGGCTGCCATGCTCGCTGAGGAGGCGGTCGCCACCGGGTGCGCCGCGGTGATGGTCCCGTCGACGGCGGCGGGCGAACGCGCGCCGACCCATCCTGACCTCGATGAGTTCTGGGCCGTACTCAGTCGCGCCAATATTCCGTTCGTCCTGCACGTAGGCGGGGGCGGGCGCCTGCTCGACCGGGCCTTCCACAACAACGCCATGCCGGTCACTGACCACCTGGGCGGCGGCGAGAACATCCGCTCAAAGGACTTCCTCGCCATTCACCACTCGCCGGAGATCTTCCTCGGCACCTTGATCTTGGATGGCCTGTTCGAACGTTTCCCCGCCCTTCGCGGCGGGTGTATCGAGCAGGGCGCCGGCTGGGTGATCTCCTGGATGCGGCATCTGGATCACGCCCAGCGCGCGTTCCGTTTCACCGAAGAGCCGCTACGGCGCCTGCAGGCCCCGCCCTCCGACTATGTCCGCCGGCATCTGAAGTTCACCCCGTTCCCTGGTGAGCCGGTGGGCTGGATGATCGAGCAGGCGGGACCTGAGCTGTTCATGTTCTCCACCGACTACCCGCATCCCGAAGGTGGCCGGGACCCGCTGGCCAAGTTCGCCAAGGCCCTGGCCTCTACCAGCCTCGCCGACCAGGAGCGCTTCTACGCGGGCAACCTGACCGAACTGCTGAACGGCCGCCCGGGCTGATCCGGATGCCGTAGATCCCGTGCGGGAGCATCCCATGCTCCCGCAGCTCCGCGACCAGCATGGCGGCGTCCCCTGATTGTGGATAACCCGGCGTCCTGGGCGTGCTGGCCAATATGCTCAGCTAACCGCGTTGTGGTTCTGGAGTGGGCAGGTCCCCGCCTCGCGGTGGCCGGGGCGCTCGTGACGGATGGGCTGCGCTCGTGCTGCTTGCATGCCGCGTGCCGCGTTTGCGGGTCGGCCGTGGCCGCGTCGGGTTGGCGCGGGCGGTCGGGCCGGTTCTCGTGGTGTCGACGGTCGTTGGCGCGGGCGCGGCGTCCTGCGCTGGTGCCGGCGGGCATGATCAGCACGCGCATGTCCGGCCGGCGGCCCATGTCCGCCTGCCGTCGTCCGCGGTGTCGGTGCTGACCGGTGCTCCCGATGTGGTCGCCGCGGGCGTCGCGCTGCGATTGTTCGCCTCCGCCCCGGTGGTCATCGTGGCCAGTCCGGACCGGCCGGGCGACGTCGCAGCCGCGGTCGGCCAGAGCCTGCGGGTCCACGCCCCGCTGCTCTTGACGTCGGGAGGGGCGAGCCAGGCCGCGTCTGGCACCGGGAGGCGCATGGCCCACACCGCGGCCCGGAGAGCGTCCGCAGGATCCTCGGCTCCGGGAAGCGTGGTCAGTGCCATGCTGCGGGCACAGATCAGGACCCTCGACCCGCGCGCCGTGCTGGCGGTCGGGGTGGTCGGCAGCGTGCTCGCGGCCGCGCTGCCGGGCATCCGCGTGGTCACCAGCCCGGCGATGCTGCCCGCAACCAGGGCACCCGCGCCAGCGGGCCATCTGGTGCTGCTGGTGCGCCGCGGTGACCAGGGGGCCGCGACGCTGGCCGCTGTCGCCAGCGCGCGAGTGGCGGGGGCGCGGGTGATCCCCGTCCGCGGCGCCGACCCGCGCGCCGACCCGGCCGCCATCGCGGCCCTTGCCGCCGCGCCGCCCCGGGAGGTGCTGGCAATCGGGCCCGGCTTCGGGCCGGCGGGCGGGCTCGCATCCCGGATCAGCGTGGCGGAGACCGGCGTGCAACTGCCCGGCCGTGGCCAGGTCTTGTTCCCCATGCGCCTGCTGGTCGCTCTCTACGGTGACCCCGGTACCCCCTCGCTCGGAGTCCTGGGCCAGCAGGACCTGCACGCCAGCATCGCGCGTGCCCGTCGCGTTGCCGCGGCGTACCGGGCCCTGAGCCACGTGCCGGTCGTTCCCGCGTTCGAGATCATCGCGACCGTCGCTCAGGCACACCCGGGGTATGACGGCAACTACTCCTACGAATCCACGGTGGCCTCGCTGCGCCCGTGGGTACGGCGGGCGATGGCGGCCGGGATGTATGTGATCCTGGACCTGCAGCCCGGCCGGGCCGGCCTGCTCGCCCAGGCGATGAGGTATCGGTCGCTGCTAAGGCTGCCCGATGTCGGGCTCGCCCTGGACCCGGAGTGGAAGCTGCAGCCCGGGCAGCTGCCGCTGCATCAGATCGGCGGCGTGAGCATCACCGAGGTCAACCGGGTCATCAGGTGGCTGGCCGGCCTGACAGCGCGCTACCGGCTGCCCCAGAAGCTGCTGGTGCTGCACCAGTTCAGGCTCTCGATGATCGGCAACGAGCAGCGGCTCGACACCCGGCACGATGACCTGGCGATCCTCATCCACATGGACGGGCAGGGCACACCGGCGAACAAGGAGCAGACCTGGGAGGCCGTCGTCGGGGCCGCCCCGGCAGGCGTGTTCTTCGGGTGGAAGAACTTCTACGTCAAGGACCATCCGATGGTCAGCCCGAGGCAGACAATCGAGCGGACCCCCCGGCTGTCCATGATCTCTTACCAGTAGTGTGCCGCGGTGGTCTCGTCGGCCGGGAAGAAACTTTCCAGGCGGATCTCCTGGAGCATCGCGTCCTGGGGGGTGCCCAGGGTGGTCACCGTAGAGAAGTAGCTCAGGGCCTGTCCTCCCTTGCGGAACTCGATGGGGACGACCGGAAGGGGCGTGCGCGCAAAGTCGGGTGACCGCCACTGCGCCGGGACGCCGGGGTAGGCCAGGGCCTCCTGGAGAAGCGCAGCCGTCGCGGGGTCGGGCAAGCCTCCGACGGCCTCTCGGTGGACGCGCTGGACAAGCGCATCGGCGGCGGCCTCCCAGTTTTCCACGAATGGCCGGATCCCGTCCGGGTCGAACATCAGGCGGATCACGTTGGCGGGCTGGCGGGGGCTGGTATCGCCGAGCAGCCAGCCAAAGAATGCCTGCGCTGCGCCGTTGGTCTTCAGCACGTCCCAGTGACGGTCCATGACGACTGCCGGATAAGGCTCGTGAGCGGTCAGGATCCGGTCGAGCGCCGCGCGCACCGCTGCGGACTCCTCGTCGGCGAGCCCGGCCTCGCGATACAGCGGGGCGTACCCGGCGGCCAGCAGAAGCTGATTGCGCTCCCGGATCGGCACGTCGAGAACGCGCGCGAGCCGCAGCACCATCTCCCGGCTCGGCTGCGACCGTCCGCTCTCGATGAAGCTCAGGTGACGGGAGGTTGTCGCGGCTTGCACGGCGAGTGCCAGCTGACTCAGGCGCCGGGCACGCCGCCAGTGGCGAACCAGGTGCCCAACCGGGCTTTCGGTGCTGCCGCGGCGGACCGAGCCTGACGTGGGCATGACGCGAGTCTAGGGACCGGGCCCGGCACCGCCATTCCCCCGCAGGGAATTGAGGCCATGCCTTCGCTGGCGCATCGTTGGATCGCCCCGCCTGCGAGGGCAACGTCGAGAAAGGAAATGCTGTGCCCACGTTCCAGATCCACACCCTGCAGACCGCCCCAGCCGGCGGCCAGCCCGCTCTTCGCACGCTCGAGCAGGGACTGGGGTTCGTTCCCAACCTCGCCGCAGCGATGGCCGAGTCGCCGGCGCTGATCACCGGCTTCGTCGACCTGCGAAAGACACTCGCGACCACCGGAACCCTGACCGGTGCCGAGCGGGAAATCATCGCGCTGGCCGTGAGCATCGAAAACAACTGTGATTACTGCATGGCTGCCCACTCGACCTTCGCGCTGATGCAGAACGCTTCCGAGGAAGCGGTCATGGCGGCACGCGCCGGAGATGCGCCCCGGGACCCCGGGCTCGGCGCGCTGTACCGGTTTGCCCGTGTCCTGGTCGCCAGGAAGGGCCACGTCTCCGGCGAGGACACACAGGCCCTGCTGAACGCCGGCTACTCACCCAGCTCCGTGTTCGACCTGGTCGCCCAAGTCGCACACACGACGATGGCTAACTACGCACATAGCATCAGCCACGCACCGGTCGACCACGCGTTCGCGCCGCAGGCCTGGCCGGCAGCGGCGGCCGGGCGGCCGGGCGGCACGGCACCAGCCCTGCCTATCTGACCTGGGACGACGGCGGCTGCGCGAGGCTCCCGAAGCTCAGCGCGGTCGCCAGTCGGGCCCCGCAGGATTCAGCCGCCCGGGCCGTTGCGCAGACCGTAGGCGTCGCGGTAGCCACTGGGTGACAGGCCGGTCGCGTCCTTGAAAGCGCGGCGGAACGCGGCCGGGTCGTTGTAGCCGACCCGGCGGCGGATCTGGTCGATCGGGTCGCTCGCCGTCTCGAGAAGGCGCATGGCGTGCTGGATGCGCGCGTGCTGGAGGTAGGCCAGAGGCCCGCGGCCGGTGGCGGCCGCGAACCGGCGAGACAGGGTCCGCTCGCTCAGGCCGAACCGGGACGCGAGCTCGGCAACCCGTAGCGGATCGTCGAGGTGGAGGTCGATGTGCTGCTGAATCTGGTGGACGATCATGTCGCCGTGAGAGCGCTCCGGCCGGAACGCGATATACGGGCGCTGGCTTGGCCGGTGACCGTCGACGAGCAGAAGCCTGGCGGCCAGGTTGGCGTGATCGTGACCGGCGAAACGCTCGACGAGGTACAGGACCAGGTTCAAGAACGCGGTCGCCCCGCCTGATGTGATCACGTCGCCGGTGTCCACGATCATCCGGTCCGCGATCACGTTCACCGCCGGGTAGCGGCGCTGCAGTTCGTCGGCGAACATCCAGTGGGTGGTCGCCGGCCTGCCGTGGAGCAGGCCCGCGTCGGCGATCAGGAACGCGCCGGTGCAGGAGCCGGCGATCCTTGACCCGGCTGCATGCCAGGTCCGCAGCCACGGCGACCAGCCGCGGTTCTCGTCGAAGGACGCGGCAAGCTCGTCATCGAGGCCGGGTACCACGACGAGGTCCGGGGCCGGGACCTCGGCCGCCGTAACCGTCGGCTGCAGGCTCACGCCGTCGCGGCAGCTGACGGCACCGTGGCCGAGTCCCGCCAGCCGTACGTCGAACACCCGCCTGGCGGTCCCTGCCGCGCGCGCCTGGGCGAGGTCAGCCTTGTTCAGCGCGTCCATCAGCCCGGCCGTGCCGATCGAGGCCGTGCCGGACAGCGCGGCAATCACTACCGAGACCATTGCCGGATTCTAGGAGCGGGCGCGCTCGTCTCACCTCGCCGTGGCCGGTCTGGCACGGAAGTTGTCTGATCGGACTCTCACGGACCCGTTGATCCGCATCGTACGTTGCTTCGGGCCGCGTGGGTCGTCCTAGCGGAGGTACCGAATGAACACCGGCGACTTTCCCGCACCGAAGGAAGGCTTTGTCATCACCCATGTGCTTGTTGTCGCCGATCTGGACCGCTCCCGGGAGTTCTACCGATCACTGCTTGGCGGGCAGGTGCTGCTGGAGGGCGACCCGGTCATCATGAAGGTCGCCAACACCTGGCTGACCCTCACCACCGCCGGCGGTCCCACGGACGACAAGCCGGGCGTCAGCCTCGGCACGCCTGCCGACCCCAGCTTCACCAGCGGGTTCCTCAACGTGCGCGTGGCCGACATCGCAAGGATCTACGAGGAGTGGTCGGCCAGGGGAACCGAGTTTCTCACTGAACCAAAAGATCACGGACCCGAGATCCGCGCCTACCTCCGCGACCCCGATGGGCACCTGATCGAGGTTGGCCAGGTCACCAGGCTGCTGGACTGATCAGACCGCGGCCGAGCGAGCCCAGGAGCATCAATTGTCAGCTACCGACAGCGAGCCGGTCCTGGTGACCGGCGCGACCGGCCGCCAGGGCGGCGCGGTGCTGCGGCACCTGCTGGAGCAGGGGCTGCCGGTGCGCGCGCTGACCCGCCGCCCCGACGGCGCGGCGGCACAGGCCCTGGCCGCCGCCGGGGTCGAGATCGCCGCGGGTGACATGGAGGACCAGGCGAGCCTGGAGCGGGCGATGCGCGGCGTCCGCGGCGTGTACAGCGTCCAGGACTTCTGGTCGTCCGGCGCGACGCGGGAGGTCCGCCAGGGGATCAACGTGGCCGACGCCGCGGCGGCCACGGGAGTAGCGCACCTGGTCTACTCGTCGGTCGGCGGCGCGGAGCGGAACTCGGGTATCGACCACTGGGAGACCAAGTGGCAGATCGAGCAGCACATCCGGGCGCTCGGCCTGCCCGCGACGATGCTGCGCCCGGCCGCGTTCATGGAGAACTACTACATCCCGGTGGTAGAGAAGGCGCTGCTGAAAGGCAGGCTGCTCGATCCGATCCGGGCCGGCACGCCGTACCAGACCATCGCCACGGACGACATCGGCAAGTTCGCCGCGCTTGTCTTCGAACAGCCAGACCGCTTCGTCGGCACCGCGCTGGAGATCGCCGGCAGCGAGCTGACCAACCCGGCGGCGGCCGAGGTCTTCTCCCGAGTGCTCGGGCGCAGGGTCAGGTTCCGGCGGCTGCCCATGCCGGTGGTGCGGGTGGCGCTCGGCCGCGAGTTCTACCAGATGTTCCGCTGGTTCAACGCCGGCGGCTTCCAGGCCGACGTCCCCGCCCTGCGGCGCGACTACCCGCAGTTGCGGCTGCGGACGCTGGAGGACTGGCTGCGCGAGGAAGGCTGGGCAGGCCGGCGCGCCGTCACCGCCCGGCGTGACAAGATCGGCCGACCGCTGCCCGGTACCACGCCGCCGACAGCCCCACCAGCGTCCGCGGGCTGAAGTCCGCCCAGCCCGGCCGCGGATGCTCACGGCGACGGCGCGCAGGGCGCCGGGCCAGGTCGGCTGGCCTCCGCGCGGTACTGAAGCGCGACGGCGATCACGGCGATCAGCGCCGCGGTCTTGGCGATAACGAGCAGGCGGACCAGGCCCGGCGGGGCACGATGGAATCGCGGCTCGCGTCCCGCCGTGATGATGTCAGCGTCCGCGTCGCGGGAAGGACCGGTCACCTCATCATTGGAGGCGGCGCCGCCGACGAGGTCAGCCAGCCGCTGGGAGGTGCCAGGTGAGCCTGGACATTCAGGGGGAGGCCGTCACCGCTACGGCCCTAGAGGAGTATGCGGCCGTCTCTATTGCGTTCGTGGTCGACAGGATGCTGCAGGTGACGGTCGCCGACGGCGGGCTGGGCGGCCTGTCGCTCACCGAGACCGCGGTCGCCGACCCGTACGTCAAGGACTACGACGCTCTCCGGGGAGCCGAGCCGGTGCACTGGCTGCAGCGGTTTGACACCTCGAACTGGGGGCTGATCCACGGCCGCCGCGACGGCCGAATGGTCGGCGGCGCCGTGATCGCGTTCAATACCCCGGGCGTGCGCATGCTCGGCGGCCGGGACGACATCGCCGTCCTGTGGGACATCCGCGTGTCGCCCGAGGAGCGCGGTGCAGGCCTCGGGTCGGCATTGTTCCAGGCCGCCGCGGACTGGGCCGTTGCTCGTGGCTGCGGATGGCTCAAGATCGAAACCCAGAACGTCAACGTGGCCGCCTGCCGCTTCTACCGGAAGATGGGCTGCACCCTGGGTGCCATCGACCGGTTCGCCTATCCGGACCTCCCCGACGAGGTCCAGCTTCTGTGGTGGAAGGCGCTTCGCATCGGCTAGCGCTCTCGCCACGCCCGGGCGGGCGGATGCCGGCGCAGGAAGCCCCGGTATCCGAGGACCGTCACCAGCACGACCCCCACGCCCAGTCCGAGTTGCATCGCGCGCGTGAGCCCCGGCGGGTAGATCACCTTGACCAGGTAGTGCGCGATGAATCCGCCGTGATACCCGGCCTGTCCGGCATGCCGGCGCAGGTCGTTCTCCAGCAGCGTGAGCGGGCAGGTAAAGCCGACGAACTCCACCAGTGCCCCGTAGGCCGCCGCGGGGATGTGCGCCCAGACGATCCTGGGCCAGCGCCAGGCAAGAAAGACCCCGCCCACGACGAAGCCGATGAACAGCAGATGGACGACCATCACGAGGTCGGCGCCAGCCCGGTACCACATCGTGTCACCCGCCGGGACAACATACCTAGCCTCAACCATAAACCGGCCAGCAAGAACGGCCAGGCCCCGCGGTAGACAAGCATGAACGCAGAGGGCGCATGGCGCGGCCTCGAACGGCACAAAGGAGAACGCCGTGGGCGACATCGGTGACGTGACCGCGGGGTTCGCCCCGGTCGACGGCCTGGAACTCTATTACGAGACGCGGGGCGCCGGCCGGCCGCTGGTGCTGATCCACGGCGCGCTGATGACGATCGGCCTGATGAAGGACTACCCGGCGCGGCTGGCCGCCGGGCAGCAGGTCATCGCCGTCGAACTCCAGGCGCACGGGCACACCGCCGACATCGACCGGCCCCTGCGGTTCGAGCTGCTGGCCGACGACATCGTCGGGCTGCTCGACCACCTCGGCCTGCCGGAGGCGGATCTGTCCGGCTACAGCATCGGCGCGGGCGTCGCGCTCCAGGTCGCGATCCGCCACCCGGCCCGGGTCGGTCGTCTCGTCGCCGCGTCCGTGACCTACCGCACCGATGGCCTGCATCCTGAGATCACCGCCGGCGGCGACCGAGGCGACGTCGACCTGCTCCAGGACAGCCCCTATCACCAGGCCTACGAGGCCGTCGCGCCCGACCCCCGGCGCTGGCCCGCGCTCGTCGCGAAGATCTTCGACCTCGACGCCCAGCCGCAGGAATGGCCGGCCGAGCAGGTCGCCGCGATCACGGCGCCGACGATGCTGATCGTCGCGGACAACGACATCGTCCGGCTCGAGCACGCGGTGGAGATGATTCACCTGCTCGGCGGCGGGATCGTGGGCGATCTTCACGGCGTGCCTGAGTCGCGCCTCGCGGTCATACCGGGAACTTCCCACACCGGGCTCTGTGATCGCGCTGCGTGGGTGGTCCCGATGATCGAGGAGTTTCTCGGCGACGGCAATCCCGCCTGGCCCTCCGGGTCTCGTTAAGGCTCCAGGAGCGAGAGCGGGATGTCGGCGTGGCGGCTGCGCAGATACTCGCCGAGCCCCTTGGCCTGCGGGTCCGGCCGGGCCGAGGCGGCCACCCCGGCCCCGAGCAGGCCGGTGACCACGAAGTTCAGCGCGTGCAGGTTGGCCAGCTCGTACCGGTGCACCGGCAGCCGGGCCGCCTCGGGGATCAGCTCACCGAACCTGTCGACGGTCAGGTAGTCGCGCAGCCAGCCGAACGTGGCCGCGTCCCGTGTCCAGACCCCGACGTTCGCGTTTCCGCCCTTGTCGCCCGAGCGGGCGGCGCAGACCCGGCCCAGCGGGACGCGCCGGGTCGGCCCGATCGAACGGGTTTGGGGGGGTCGTCCGCCCGGGTCAGCACCGCCCGCCGGCACCGGCGCGGCCTGCGGTGGCCCTGGCGGCGGCCCGTCCGGCGGCGAGATCACCCGGCGGCTGCCGCCG
>DASYXX010000066.1:0-4576 GCA_035934395.1 Streptosporangiaceae bacterium | reverse complement strand
GACCCGCGGCGATCATGTCCCGCACCAGGTCGAGGCTGTCGGCCTGGTGGGTGATGCGCGGGGTGAAGGCGGCCATCGAGGCCAGCGTCCGGATGACGCCCTCATCCGCGGTGTTACGTGAGTTGCCGATCCAGTCGTGCCCGCAGAAGCGGGCAAAGACCTCGAGCGTGGTGCCATCCCCGGCGGGATCGCCCGCAGGCACCCCGAGGCCCCACCGCGCGGTCCACAGCGGCGTCGAGTTCACCGCCGGGTCGCCGAGGGTCGGCGCGAGATTGTAGTCGTAGGTAAGCCCCAGGTCGGTCTGGTCCGCCGCGAGAAGGGCCAGGACCTCGGCGGGCTCGTGCTCGCGGATCAGCATGCGCACGCGCGGGTGACCGACGGCCAGCTCGGTGATGACCGGCAGCAGGAACGCGCGGATCGCGGTGGCGAAGCCGGCGACCCGCAGCAGACCGCTCGGCTCGGCCTCGGGCCCCAGGTCGAGGCGGGCCTCCTCGACCGCCGCCAGGATCGTCACCGCGTGCTCCGCCAGCTGGCGGCCCTCGGGCGTCAGCCGGACCCGGCGCCCGTGCGGCTCGATGAGAGCCGTGCCCATCTCGCGGGAGAGAACGGCGATCTGCTGCGACACCGTCGAGGTCGTGGTGCCGAGCAGATCCGCGACCGCGCGCATCGACCCCAGGCGGGACAGCTCCACCAGCAGCTCCAGCCGACGCGTTTCCATATCTCGATTGTCCAGTATTTCTCAATGAAATATCCACGATTAACACGTGGACGTGAACGATGTGCGGGCGCTCTACTAGGCCCATGAGCTCGCAGGGACTCGCGCTCCGCCGCCCGCGCCGGGCCGAGGACGGCGCGCTCATGGCGGTGGCCTCCATGGCCAGCGTCCAGCTCGGGCTGGCGCTGTCGGTGCACCTGTTCGAGCGGCTCGGCCCCTTGGGCACGGCGGGACTGCGGCTCGCCTGGGCCGGGGTCCTGCTGCTGATCCTGGTCCGGCCCCGGCTCCGCGAGTTCACCGGCCGCGACCTGCTGGCCTGCTGCGTGCTGGGCGTGGTGACCGGCACCATGACGCTGCTGTTCATGCTCGCGGTCGCGCGCATACCGCTCGGCACGGCCACTGCGCTGGAGTTCCTCGGCCCGCTGGCGGTGTCCCTGCACGGGGGCGGGCGCAGGCGCTGGGCGGCGATGGCCGCCATCGGCGTCGCGCTGCTGACCCAGCCCTGGCACGGCGGCATCGACCCCGCAGGCCTCGCCTTCGCCCTCGGCGCCGGGGTCGGCTGGGGCGCCTACATCCTGCTGACTCAGCACGTCGGCGACCGGATCACGGGCCTGAGCGGACTGGCGGTCTCCCTGCCCGTGGCTGGCGCCGTGGCCATGCTCGCCGCCGCGCTCGCCAGCGGGCCCGCCGGGCTGGGCCAGGCGACCTGGCCGCTCCTCGCGATCATGCTCATGCTGGCCGCGCTGAACCCCGTGCTGCCGCTCAGCCTGGAATTCCTCGCCCTGCGCCGGCTCACCACCAGCGCCTTCGGCACCCTGATGAGCCTGGAACCCGCGATGGCGCTCCTGGCCGGCCTGCTCCTGCTGCGGCAGGTCCCCGGCATGGCACCGGCCGCTGGCATCATCCTCGTGGTCATCGCGGGAATCGGCGCGACCCGCGCCGGCGGGCGCGCGCCCGCGCCGCCGGGCTCCATGATCGTGAACACGGCTGCCAGCGCAGGACCTGGCGATTTAGACTGAAGCTCCGTGATCTTCGATCCGGCGAGGCCGGGCAAGGGGCGGGTGTGGTGGCAAGGGCGGGTCAGGGTGGGCGAGGGCGGGTTGGGCGGGTGAAATCCGAGCAGGTTCGCCGCGGCACCGGGACGCAGCGCCGGGCGGCAGGGCTGACCGTCGGCGAGGTCCTGCGGTTCGGCCTGCTGCGGTCCGCGGTCGTGCTCGCCGGGCAGGCGGGGATCGGACGGCCGGTCGAGCGGCTCAACGTCATGACGGTGCCGGAGATCCTGCCCTGGACCAAGCCGCACGAGTTCATGCTCACCACCGGCTATCCGCTGCCCCGCTCGGCCGGTCAGCTGGCCGGGCTCGTCCGCAGTTTCGCCGACCGCGACCTGGCGGCGTTCGGGATCAAGTTCGGCGCGCACCTGCGCGAGCTTCCGGCCGAGATGCTCCGCGCGGCCGACGAGGTGCAGCTGCCAGTGATCCGGATCCCCGAGGACGTGGCGTTCGACGACATTCTCAGCGTCGTGCTGTCAGAGATCGTCAACCGGCAGGCGATGGCCATCTCCCGGGCCCAGCAGATTCACGACTCGTTCCTGGACATCGTCCTGGGCGGCGGGGCACTCGCCGACATCGTCGCGAAGCTCGGCGAGCTGGTGCCCGCCACGGGGATCATCGTGGTCGATGACGCCGGGCAGGTGCTCGCCGAATCCCGCACCGGGCAGGCGCGCCGACAGCTGCGCGAGGCGGACCTGATCGATGACGCGGGCCGGCTTCGTGTCCGGCTGCTGGCCGACGGCGCACCCCGGCCCGCCGGGCTCGAGACCAGCGACACCGACTACCTGCTGGCGCCGCTGCAGGCCGGCCCGCTGCGCCACGGCTACATCGTCGCGCTGCGCCGCGCCGCGCCGTTCGACGACTTCGCGGTCGTCGCGATCGAGCAGGCCGCGGTGATCGGCGCGCTGGACATCACGCGCCAGCTCGCGACGTCCGCGGTCATGCACCAGTTCGAGGCCAACGCCCTGCACGACCTGGTGTCGGCGAGGCCGCCGACCGCCGAGGACGTTCAGGGCTGGTCGGACTCCTTCGGCTGGAACTTCGACCGGGCGCTCGTGGTGGTGGTCGCCCGCCCTGAATGGGCCCCGGCGGGCGCCAACGGGCGCACCAGCCAGACCGACCGGCAGCGCGGGATCGCGCAGTGGGTCTCTGAGGTCCGCAAGATCGACCGGGTCGCCGCCGTGGCGGCCTTCACCAACGAGCTGGTCGCGGTCATCGACGCCGAGCACGGCGCGTCCCGCGCGCCCCAGGCGCTGTGGTCGGGGCTCAAGGCCGTCAGCCACCGGGAGTTCTCGCTCGGCGTCAGCCGGGTATTCCGCTCGGCGGCCGGCGTGGCCCGCGCGTACGAGGAGGCGCGCAAGGCGCTGCAGATCGGCCGGCGGGTCGCTGGTCCCGGCCAGGTGACACCGTTCGAGACCCTCGGCATGTTCCGGCTGCTCAGCCTCATCGAGGACACCGACGAGCTGCGGACGTTCGCGACCGACACGCTGGGCGGCGTGCTGGCGCTCAAGCCCGACGAGCGCAGCGAGCTTCTGCGCACCCTGGAGGTGCTGCTGGACACGCGCCTCAACGTGGCCAGGGCCGCGCACATCCAGCACCTGCACTACAACACCATGCGGTACCGGATCCAGAAGCTGGAGCGCCTCATCGGCCCGTTCACCAGCGACCTGCGCCTGTGCCTGCAGCTCGCGGTCGCGCTGCAGATCCTCTCGATGCCCGAACTAGCCGAGACCTAACGCGGGTATTGCGTCCGCCCGCGACCCGGGCCCGCGACCGCCCGCACCCAATCCGACGGGCGCCCGTTATGCGGCTTTTGCCGTTTTCGCGCGCGCCTGGCCATGTGGTCGATGGGCCACCGACAGCCATAGAGGGTGGTCGATGGGCCACCGACCACAATCCAATGGAGCCTCCGCCGCCGCACGATATCGGCGCCGTGCAGGACATGGACGAGTTCTGTGCCCTCGGCCGTAAGTGTTGAGCACACGCCATACTCAATCCGGGCTGGGTCGTCGAGCGGTGTTTCCCCGTCGGCGAGGCGCGCTGCGTTCCGATCGGCTGGTCGTTACGCTGCCCGTCAATGCCATTTGGTGCGACGGGAGGCGGGGTGCCGAGCGGGCTGCGCGAGATCGAGGTCAAGTACCGGGTCGGTAACCTGCCGGCGCTGGAGCGCGCGCTCGCGGATCGCGGCGTGGTCCTGTCGGAGCCATTGCGCCAGGATGATCAGGCCTATGCTGAGCGGGGCTGGGCCTATGGCCAGCCCAAGGCCGGGGTGACGTTCGCCCGCCTTCGCACACAGTGCGGGCGCCACCTGTTCACGGTCAAGCGTCCGCTGGAGAACGAGATGGCGTGCGTGGAGCACGAAACCGAGGTCGCGGACCGGGCAGCAATGCACGAGGCGGTGCTGGCGATGGGCTTCG
This sequence comes from Streptosporangiaceae bacterium, assembly GCA_035934395.1. Classification (GTDB taxonomy): domain Bacteria; phylum Actinomycetota; class Actinomycetes; order Streptosporangiales; family Streptosporangiaceae; genus JASHPR01. Next base: position 395 of record DASYXX010000066.1, on the reverse strand, counting down.
TGCCGACCGTGCGGATCGTGAAGATCCGGCGGACTGCGGCGATGGGGGACGTCGCGGTGTGCGTCGATGACGTCGAGCGGGCCGGGTTGTTCCTTGAGATGGAGAAGCTGGTAGGTACCGGATCGGCTGCGCTCGCGGTGCAGGCCGAACTCGACCGCATCGCGCGATCGCTGGGCGTGCCGATGCAGCGCGTGTCGGATACGTACGATTCGCTGCTAAGCGTCAGCTCGGCGAGCGCCTAGAACAGGGTCAGTGTGCTGTCGGCAGCCGCTTCTGTGTCGACGGGGTTGCCGGTTTCCAGCGGCGTGGCGGCAGCGTCCAGGGCGAGCCTCATCGCCGCGTGGTCGGTCAGGCCGAGCTGCCGTGTTTCGTGCAGATACGAACATTCGCCGATC
>DASYXX010000833.1:0-41268 GCA_035934395.1 Streptosporangiaceae bacterium | reverse complement strand
TCGGGATCCGGCACGCCGATCACCGCGGCCTCGGCGATCTGCGGGTGGGCGAGGAGAACGTCCTCGACCTCGGCGGGAGCGATGTTCTCGCCGCCCCGGATGATGGTGTCGTCGGCGCGTCCCTCGATGAACAGGTAGCCGTCGGCGTCGAGCCGCCCCCGGTCGCGGGTGGCGAACCACCCGTCGGAGTCCAGGCTGCTCTGCCCGCGGTACTCGCCGGAGATCTGCTCCCCCCGCACGAACACCAGCCCGCTCTCCCCAGCGGCCGCCGGCTGGCCGTCGTCCGCCCGGATCTGGAACTCGACGCCGGGCAGCGCCCGGCCGACCGACCCGAGCCGGTCGCGTACCGCCGGATCGCTCGACGTGAGCGCTGCGCGGTGGTCGTCGGGCGACAGGACCGCGATCGACGAGGCGGTCTCGGTGAGCCCGTAGGCGTTGACGAAACCGGTCCCCGGAAAGATCCGCAGCGCCCGCTCCAGGACGGGCCGCGGCATCCGGGCCCCGCCGTAGGCGAGGCTGCGCAGCGTCGGCGTGCCGGCGTCGTCGCCCGGCACCTGAGCGACGATCCGCGCCAGCATGGTGGGCACCAGCATCGCGTGCGTGATCCGCTCGCGCCGGACGGTCTCCAGCCACCCGCCCGCGTCGAACGTCGCCAGGTACACCACGCGGCGCCCGGCATAGAGGCTGGTCAGCAGGTTGGCCAGCCCGGCGACGTGGTACGGGGGAACCGCCACCAGCGCCGCGTCCTCCTCCGCGGCGGACCCGAACTCGACCGTGTTCAGCACGTACGCGAGCAGGTGCCGGTGCCGCAGCACGGCCGCCTTGGGCTCGGCGGTGGTCCCGCTCGTGTAGAGCAGCACCGCGGCGGGGTCGCCGTCCTCGGGGGCCGGTTCCCCGTCCGGCGCCGGGGGCCCCGCGGGCTCGAGCAGGCCCTCGAGGTCGGAGGGGCGGATGACCAGGGCCCCGGGATGGCGGTTCACCAGGGCGTCGAGCTGCTGACCGCCCAGCCGGTAGTTGAGGGGAACGAAGGGAACGCCCGCCACGGCCGCCCCGAACAGCGCGACAGGATAGGCAAGATGGCTGGTTCCCTGATAAAGCACGGCAGGATGGCCGCGGAACCGGCCGGCCGCGGCGTGGGCCAGGCGCAGGAGCTCGGCGGGGGTCAGCGAACGGCCGTCGGCCGTGACCGCGGGGCGGTCGCCGGCCGAGGCGGCCATCTCGAGGATCATGGTGATGTTCATGAGAATGTTATTCTCTCCCGGAGAGATCACAGCTCACAAGGCAGGGAGGCATGTGTGGAGATCAGCGGGTGCTCAGCGGTCGTCGTCGGCGGCACGGGCGGGCTCGGTGAGGCAACTGTACGACGCCTGCACGCGGCGGGAGCGAAGGTGGTCGTCGCCGACGTCGCCGACGACAAGGGCAAGGCGCTGGAGCAGGAGCTGGGCGTCCGCTACGTGCGGACCGACGCCACCGCTGAGGACGACGTGCGGGCGGCGGTGGCCGAGGCGGAAGCGATGGGGCCGCTGCGGATCTCGGTCGACACCCATGGCGGGCCGGCGAGCGGGGGCCGGCTGCTCAGCAAGGCCGGCGAGCCGATGGACCTGGCCGGCTTCGAGACCACGATCAAGTACTACCTGACCGCCGTATTCAACGTCATGCGGCTGGCCGCCGCGGCCATCGCCAGGCAGGAGCCGGTCGACAGCGGCCGCGGCGTCATCGTCAACACCGCGTCGATCGCCGCCTTCGAGGGGCAGACCGGGCAGCTCCCCTACGCCGCGGCCAAGGGCGGGGTGGCGAGCATGACCCTGGTCGCGGCCCGCGACCTGTCCCCGGTCGGCATCCGCGTGGTCACGATCGCCCCGGGCACGATCCTGACCCCGGCCTACGGCCAGGCCGGCGACCAGCTCGAGGCCTACTGGGGGCCCCAGGTTCCGCATCCCAGGCGCATGGGCCGGCCCGCCGAGTACGCCGCGCTCGTGCAGAGCATCTGCGAGAACGACTACCTCAACGGCGAGGTCATCCGCCTCGACGGCGCCCTCAGGTTCCCGCCCAAGTAGCGGGCGAGGCGGCGGCTCAGCCGAGCCTGGCGATGATCTGCGGCAAGTCGAGCGTGGAGCGGATGCCCGGCTCGGCGGCGCAGACGAACGGCACGGCGTTGACCGCGCGGTTGGCCGTGTACCCGGGCGTGGTCGCGGCCATCCGCTCGAGCGGCACGGGGAAGCGGATGTCGATGTCCAGCGGCGCGTCGCCGTCGACCGCGACATGCCAGCCGGTCGCGCGGATGTCCCACGCGGGGTCCAGGTCGGCGGTGCAGTACCAGATGGTGCGCATGGACAGCAACGGCCGGCCGGCGCGGATGCCCGACACCGTCATCCGCAGCGCGGCCATGGTGCCGGCCTCCAGCGTCCCGGCTGCGATGCGCACCTCGTGGCGGGCCGCCGCGACCTCCCCGCTCGCCTCGACCGTGTCGAGCGGCATCCCCAGCGCGTCGGCGAGGAGCTGCAGCGACGGCCCGAAGCTCACCCGCCCGTAGGAGAGCCGGCGCGCATCGAACTGGTCGAGCGGCTTCCCGAAGCCGATGACGTCGAACAGCATCTCCGGCGAGTCACGCTGGGACAGGTCGGCGAACTCGCTGATGGTCAGGCCGTCGAGCCGCCGCTGGATCGAGGTCAGCACGAGCGGGAGGGCCTCGGTGATGAACCCGGGGCTGCTCCCGGTGCTGTGGATCGAGGTGCCGCCGCGCTCGCAGGCCGCCTCGACCCGCTGGCGGACCGCGGGCTTCATGCTGCCCGCGCGGTGGAACTCGCCCCGGGTGGTGACGATGTTCGCGCCGGAGGCCAGCAGCGTGCACACCTCGTCCATGTCGCAGGCGGCGGGCATGTACAGGACGCAGTCGGCGCCGAGCGCCAGGATCTCGCCGATGTCCCCGGTGGCGACGATCCCGGTGGGACCGAGCCCGCACAGGTCGCCGGCATCCTTCCCGGCCTTGGCCGGCGTGTGCACGTACAGCCCGGCCAGGGTCAGCTCCGGATGCTCGATGACGTGGCGCAGGGCGCGCGTCCCGATGTTCCCTGTGGCCCACTGGACGACCCGGTACGGCGGTCTGGCGTCGCTCATATCACCCCTCGCTCATAACGCTCCCGGAGAACGCGCCGCAGCACCTTGCCCGACCCCAGGCGCGGGATCTCGTCCACGATCACCACGCGGCTGGGCCGCTTGTAGGAGGCCAGTCGGTCGCCGACCAGCGTGACCAGTTCCGCGGCATCGACCGAGCTCGCCGGGGTGACGGCCGCGATGACCGCCTCCCCGCTGGCCGGGTCGGGGACGCCGAACACCGCGCAGTCGGCGACGGCCGGATGGCCGTGCAGCACGGCCTCGACCTCGGCGGGCGCGACCTGGAACCCGCGCACCTTGATCATTTCCTTGGACCGGTCGGTCAGCCGCAGCCAGCCCCCGGAGTCGATGGTGCCGACGTCGCCGGTCCGGTACCAGCCATCGCAGAACGCCTCAGCGGTCGCGTCGGCCGGCAGGTAGCCGGCCATCAGCGAGTCCGACCGCGCCTGGATCTCGCCGGCCTCCCCCGGCCCGGCCGGCTCGCCGGTCTCCAGCGACACCACGCGCAGGCTCACTCCCGGCACGGCCCGGCCCGCGCTGTCCAGGCGCGGCCCGTCCAGCGGGTTACACGCGATGACCGGCAGTTCGCTCGCCCCGTAGGCGGGCAGCCAGCCGACCCCGGTCCGGCGGGTGACGGTCTCGGCGACGCTCGGCGTCACCGGCGTGGCGCCCCACATGATGTAACGCAGCGAGGAGAGGTCGTACGACTCGAGCTTCGGGTGGGACGCGAGCGCCAGCGCGATCGGCGCGACGGCCATCTCCACGGTGATCCGGTCGGCCTCGATGTAATGCAGCATCAGGTCGAGGTCGAACCGGCGGTGCAGCCGCAGCCAGGCGCCGGTCTCCAGGGCCGTGACGATGTTGAGCAGGCCAAGAATGTGCGAGGGCGGCGTGGTGACCTGCATCCGGTCCGCGGCCGTGAGTCCCAGCGCGTTCTGCCAGTGGCCCACGGCGGCCCCGAGCGACGCATGCGTGTGCCGGACCGCCTTCGGCATGCCCGTGGTGCCGGAGCTGAACACCAGCACGGCATCCGCGGCGGGATCGGGTTCCGCGAGCGGGCCGCGTGCCGGCGTGACCGGCTCGTCGAGGTGCAGCATCGGCATCAGCCCGGCCAGCACCGGATGGTCGCCCACCGCGTGCGCCGGCTCGGTGATCGCCAGGGCGTGCTCGACCTCGGCCTGCTTCCATGCCGGGCTGAACAGCACCACGGCCGCGCCCAGCCGCCAGATCGCCCGCAACGCCACCACGAGCTCCGGGCGGTTGGACGACATCAGCGCGACCCGGCTCCCGGCCCGCACCCCGCGCCGGGCCAGGACCCCGGCCAGCGCGCCAGCCAGCGCGTCCAGCCTCGGCAGGCTGTACTCCCGCTCATCGAAGGCCAGCGCCGTGTCTCCCGCTCGCCTCCGGGGCGCCTTTGAGGCACCGCCTTCCCTCGTCGCTCGTCGCTTCGCTCCTCGCTCCTCAGTCCAGGCGGCGCCGCGCCCCTCCGGCTCGGTCCGCTCGGTCATGTCCCGTCCCCGCCGTGCTCGCCCGCGGGGGGACGACCCCCCCAGACCCCCCCGCCGTGCTCGCCCAGGCGGGGCGGCGGCCCGTAGCCGGGGTCGTGGCCTGCGACCCGGACCGGGCTGCCGACCAGCCGGAACGTTCCGGCCGTCACGATCGCGTCGGGGGCCGCGGCCAGGGCCTCCGGCAGGGTCCGCACGGCCGCGGCCGGGACACCCAGCGGCCGGAGCCTGGACTCCCAGCCCCGGGCGGTGTCGCCGGCCAGCGCGGCGGTCACCGCGGCCAGCACCTCGTCGCGCCGCGCCACCCGCTCGGCCATGGTCAGGAAGCCGGCCACGCCCGCCTCCGCCGCGAACGACTTCCAGAACCCGTCGTGCGTGACGAACAGGGCCAGGTATCCCCCGGCGGTCGGGAACAGCTGCGCCGGGACGTAGTACGAATGCGCCCCGAAGGGGCGGCGCTGCGGCTCCGCTCCCTCGTTCAGGTAGGCGGATGCGTGGTAGTTGAGCTGGGACAGCATCACGTCGCGCAGCGAGACCTCGACCTGGCCGCCGCGCCCGGAGACGATCTGGGCCAGCAGGCCGAGCGCTGCGGTCAGCCCGGCCGAGTTGTCGGCCGAGGAGTACCCGGGCAGGGTGGGCGGGCCCGCGGGATCACCGGTGAGGGCGGCGACCCCGGTGGCCGCCTGGATCACGTAGTCGAAGGCCGGCTCGTCCCCCGCGGCCAGGCCGAAGCCGGTAACCGCGACGCAGACGATCCGCTCGTTCCAGGGCCGCAGGGCCTCGTAGCTGAGCCCGAGCCGGTGAATCGCCGACGGCTTCAGGTTGACCAGCAGCGCGTGGGCCCCGGACACCAGCTCATGCAGGCGCGCCTGGCCCGCGGCCGAGGTCAGGTCGAGGCAGACGCTGCGCTTGCCCCGGTTGAGGCTGGCGAAATAGCTGTCGCCCACCTGCCTGGAGATGTCGCCGCCCGGTGGCTCGATCTTGGTCACCTCGGCGCCGAGATCGGCGAGCAGCATCGTGGCGTAGGGGCCCGCCAGCATGTGGCCGACCTCGAGGATCCGGATGCCGGCCAGCGGCCCGCTCATCGGAAATCCGAGGCCAGGCTGGCCAGGAGGTCCCGGGTCCGGTGCTTGGAGGCCACCAGTTCGTCCCGGCCGTGGCCGATCGGCAGGAGCCGGGCCGAAAGATCGGTGACCCCGGCATCGGCGAACCGCCGGAACCGGGCCGCGATCGCCGCCTCGTCACCGGCCGCGCACAGGTCGCCGACGTCCCTGGCGTCACCGCGGGAGAGCAGCCGCTGGTAGTTGGGTGAGATCTCCGCCTCGCCGAGGATCCGGTTCGCGCGCTCGCGCGCCGCATCGACCTCCGACGGCCGGCACAGGCAGACCGGGATGCCCGCGACCACGCGCGGCGCCGGGCGCCCCGCGCCCGCGGCGGCCTTGCTGATCCGGGGCACGACGTGCTCGGCGACCGCCCGCTCGTCCGCCATCCACAACACGGTCCCGTCGGCCCGCTCACCCGCGAGCGCCAGCATGACCGGGCCGAGCGCGGCAAGCAGCACGGGCAGCGGGCCGACCGCGCCGAGATCGAGCGGGTTGTGCACCGCGAACGTCGCGTTCTCCACGTCGACCGGCCCTGGCCCGCGCAGCGCGGCGTCCAGGACCTCCAGGTAGTCGCGGGTGAATGCGGCGGGCCGGTCATAGGACAGCCCGAGCATGTCGTGCACGATCCAGTGGTGCGAGGGACCGAGGCCGAGCGCCAGCCGCCCGCCGGCGGCGGCCTGCGCGGACAGCGCCTGGCGCGCCAGCGCGACCGGGTGCTGCAAGTGTACCGGGACGACCGCGGTCCCCAGCTCGATCCGCGCCGTCCGCATCCCCAGCAGCGCCACGGCGATCAGCGCGTCGAAGTCCCCGGGGATCTGCGGCACCCACGCGGTGTCCAGCCCGGCGTCGTCGGCCCACAGCGCGTCCTCGATCATCCGCGGGACCTTCCGCGCGGGGTCGCCACGCTCCGGCCCGATCATCACACCGACTCGCACTGTGCCTCCCGCTCGCCTCCGGGCGCTCTTGAGCCCTCCGGCTCGCTCAAGTGCCCCTCCAGCTGTCTCGACGTCAGGGCCCGGGTCGCGGCGACGATGGCCTCGAGGGGCGTGCCCGTGGGGAAGACGGCTGCGGCGCCCGCGGCCCGCAGCCGGGGCACGTCGGCCGGCGGGATGGTGCCGCCGACGATCACGGCGATGTCGCCGGCCCCGGCGGCCCTGAGGCCCTCGATCGCGGCAGTGGTCAGCGCGAGATGCGCGCCGGACAGGATGCTGAGGCCGACGACGGCGACGTCCTCCTGCACGGCGATCGCCACGATGGCCGCCACGCGCTGGCGGATGCCGGTGAAGATGACCTCGAACCCGGCGTCGCGCAGCGCGCGGGCGACGATCTTGGCCCCGCGGTCGTGCCCGTCGAGGCCAGGCTTGGCGATCAGGACCCGGGCCGCCATCAGAACACCACGGGCTGCTGGAACTCGCCCCAGACCGCCTTGAGCGCGGTGACCATCTCGCCGACCGTGCAGTAGGCGGTGGCGCAGTCGATCAGGGGCCCCATGAGGTTGCCGGTGCCCTCCGCGGCGCGGGACAGGCCGGCCAGCCGGGCGCGCACGGCCGCGTCGTCGCGGTCCGCCTTCACCTGCGCGAGCCGCTTGAGCTGCCGGTCGCGGCCGTCCGCGTCCAGCTCGTAGGTCACCAGGTCGGGGGCGGGCTCGTCGGTGACGAACCGGTTGACGCCGACGACCGGGCGAGTGCCCGCCTCGATCTCCTGATGCGTCCGGTAGGCCTCGTCGGCGATGAGGCCCTGCAGGTAGCCGTCCTCGATGGCCCGCACCATGCCGCCGTGGGCGTCGAGGTCGGCCATGATCTCGATGATGCGCGCCTCGGTGGCGTCGGTGAGGGCCTCGACGAAGTAGGAGCCGCCGAGCGGATCCGCCACCCGGGCGACGCCGGTCTCGTAGGCGAGGATCTGCTGGGTGCGCAGCGCCAGCGTCGCCGACTCCTCGCTGGGCAGCGCGAACGGCTCGTCCCACGCGGCGGTGAACATGGACTGGACCCCGCCAAGCACCGAGGCCAGCGCCTCGTACGCCACGCGGACGACGTTGTTCCGTGCCTGCGGGGCGTAGAGGGAGGCGCCGCCCGCGACGCAGCCGAAGCGGAACATCGACGCTTTGTCCGCGGTCGCCCCGTACCGTTCCCTGACGATCGTCGCCCAGCGCCGCCGTCCCGCGCGGTACTTGGCGATCTCCTCGAAGAAGTCGCCGTGCGTGTAGAAGAAGAACGAGACCTGCGGGGCGAACTGCTCGATCGTCATCCGGCCGCGGGCCAGCACGGTGTCGCAGTAGGTCACCCCGTCGGCGAGGGTGAACGCCATCTCCTGCACCGCGTTGGCCCCCGCGTCGCGGAAGTGAGCGCCGGCCACCGAGATCGCGTTGAACCTCGGCACCTCGGCCGCGCAGAACTCGATGGTGTCGGCGATGAGCCGCAGGGAGGGCTCCGGGGGCCAGATCCAGGTGCCGCGGGAGGCGTACTCCTTGAGGATGTCGTTCTGTATCGTGCCGGTGAGCCTGGCCCGGGGCACGCCGCCGCGCTCGGCCACGGCCACATAGAACGCCAGCAGGATCGCGGCGGTCCCGTTGATGGTGAAGCTCGTGCTGATCCGGTCGAGGGGAATGCCATCGAACAGTATTTCGGCGTCGGCCAGCGTGTCGATCGCGACGCCGACCCGGCCCACCTCCTCGCCCACCTCGGGGTCGTCGGAGTCATAGCCGCACTGGGTGGGCAGGTCGAGCGCCACCGACAGCCCGGTGCCGCCCTGCCCGAGCAGGTATCGGTAGCGGCGGTTGGACTCCTCCGCGGTGCCGAACCCCGAGTACTGCCGGATCGTCCACAGCCGCCCCCGGTAACCCGAGGGGTAGTTGCCGCGCGTGAACGGAAAGCACCCCGGGTCGGGCGGCTCGCCGCGCCGGTCCCCCGGTCCGTAGACCGGCTGAAGCGGGAGGCCGGACGGGGTCTGGGCGGAGTCATCCATCCTGGGATACGTTACTTGCCAAAAAAGAGAATGCCAATACCAGTAACGCTGCTCGACGGGGGCGGGCAGTACGCTGCGCTCGATGGCGGCGGGCGGAGCCCTGCCGCCGCGGAGGGGTCACATGACCGAGGTAGTGCTCGACAGGCAGGAAAGCGTCGCGATCCTGACCGTGGACCGGCCCGAGGTACGCAACGCGATCAGCCCGGCGACCATGGACGCCCTCGAGCGGGCCCTGGACGCAGCGGCCGACGCCGACGTGCTGGTTATCCGCGGCCGCGGCGACCGCGCGTTCATCTCCGGCGGTGACCTCAAGGAGCTCGCGAAGGTCCGCACCCACGAGGCCGCCGTCGCCATGGCCGTCCGGATGCGCCGCCTCTGCGACCGCATCGCCACGTTCCCCGGCCCGGTCATCGCGGCGCTCAACGGCCACGCCCTGGGCGGCGGCGCAGAGGTCGCGGTCGCTGCCGACATCCGCGTCGCGGCCGACGACGTACGGATCGGCTTCACCCAGGCCACGCTGGCGATCATGCCGGCCTGGGGCGGCGCCGAGCGGCTCGCCGCCCTGGTCGGCCGCGCCCAGGCCCTGCTGCTGGTCACCACCGGCGACCGGCTGGACACGGCCGAGGCCCATCGCATCGGCCTGATCGACCGGGTCTACCCGCGCGAGGCGTTCGACGAGTCCTGGCGGGCCCTGGCGAGACAGATCGCCGCCTCCCCCGCCCGCCCGATCAAGTCGCTCATCGCCCCGGCCGCCCCGCACCACCACCCCGGCCTCGAGCAGCCCGCCGCCGACGCGTTCGCCACCCTCTGGACCGCCGACGCCCACTGGGCCGCCGCCGACGGCCTCACTGGCCGCTCCTGACTCACCTCAGCCGTGCTCAGCAGCGAGCCGCAAAGCATCCGCGATCTGCGCGGCCACGACCTCAGGCTGATCACGAACGGCGAAGGCCGGGAACCGCAGCACCCGGTACCCGCTGAGCGTGAGCTCGTTGTCGCGGTGCATATCGGCCCACCAGGCGGCGGCATCCATGTGCCAGAGCCCGTCTACCTCGACGACGAGTCGCGCCCGCTCCCAGCAGGCGTCCAGCCACCGCACGCGGCCACGCTTGTCCTTGCGCAGCGCCTGCCGACTGGGCTCGGGCAGCCCGAAGCGCCGGGTCAGCCGGCAGAAGTCGAGCTCCGAGAGCGCCTGGGCCCCGCTTGCGATGTCGGCAAGGGTGGCCCGGATCAGCGCCCGCCGCGGCACGGGCCCTCGCCGGGCCAGCGCGGCCGCAAGGTGCTCGGCGCGGACCAGCCGCTGCTGCACGCCCGCCGCTAGCACCGCCCGCGTGCCGTTCTCGGTCCGCATCCAAGAGGCGGCATCGAGGATCGATCGCGGCGTCCGCGTTCGGGGCGGTCGCCGCGCCGGATGGACATCGGCCGGCCCAAGCAACCGCGACCGGTGTACCACGGCGGCGTCCGACAGGTTCGCCTCAACCTGGCGAGACGCGGGCACCAACACATGAACCCGGCCGTCGTCGAACCCGGTCAGACCGTCTAGCCGGGCGGCGGTCATGCCGCCGAGCACGGCGCCCGTCCCGGCCCCGAGCACGACGACCCAGAGCATCTCGTCTGGGCTGAGCGGCCCGGAACGCGTGACGACGACCCCACGGCACGGCTGCTGCCAGCGGCCGCGCTCGAGGCGCCAGCGGACAACCGCCCTGCCGAGCCAGCGGACGGCCGAAGCAATCGTCACCACTCCGCACTGCTGTTGCAGGTCGGCAGCTAACTCCGGCGGCATATCGGTCTCGGCCATGCGGCAACGATTGCCCGGTGCAGTCAGCCGTCGCCACCGCCGGCGTCCCCCTGTGGATAACCCCCGCCGCTACCGCTCATCTGTGCACAACGAATTGCCATTCAAGCGTGTGTGGAGTAGTGGCTGCTATCACGACCACTACTCCACACGCCCAGCGTGCGGGTCCCTCAGCGGAGTTGGTCTTTCATTACTTTGCCGGTGGCGTTCAGGGGGAGCTCGTCGAGGAACTCGACGTACCTGGGCACCTTGAAGCCGGCCATCCGGTCCCGGCTCCAGGTGACGAGCTCCTCGGCGGACACGAGGCCGCTGCGGACCACGAACGCCTTTCCCACCTGGCCGAGCCGCTCGTCGGGCACGCCGATCACGGCGACCTGGGCCACCCGCGGATGCTCCAGCAGGAAGCCCTCGATCTCGGCCGGGTAGGCGTTGAAACCGCCCACGATGAACATGTCCTTCTTGCGGCCGACGATCCGGAGGCGGCCGCCATCGTCAAACGTGCCGAGATCCCCGGTGTGCAGCCAGCCGTCGGCATCGATGGCCTCGGCGGTCGCCGCCGGGTCGTCGAGATAGCCCTTCATCACGCACTCGCCGCGGACCAGCACCTCGCTGTCGCCGGCGATGCGCACCTCGTAGCCGTCACAGGGCGTGCCGACCGTGCTCGCGATGGCCTCGAACGAGTCACCCGGCCGGGAGAGGGTGACGGTCCCGGCCTCGGTGAGGCCGTACCCGGTGAAGATGGCCTGGAAGGGCAGCTCGCTGCGGACCCTGCGGATCAGCTCGACCGGGATGTCGGCGGCACCGGTCACGGCCAGCCGCAGTGACGACAGGTCCGACCCGCCGCCGGCCGACAGCAGCGAGTGATAGAGCGTGGGCGGGCCAGGCAGCACGGTCACCTTCTCGCGCTCCACCAGGTCGAGCACGTGGGCGACGTCGAACACCGGCACCGGCAGGATGGTGGCGCCGCGCATCAGCGAGGTGATGCAGCCCGCCTTGTAGCCGAACATGTGGAAGAACGGGTTGACGATCAGGTACCGGTCGCCTTCGCGCAGCCCGACCGTGTCGCACCAGGTCTGCGTCCACCGCAGGTTCTGGGCGTGGGTCATCATGACGCCCTTGGGCCGGCCCGTGGTCCCCGAGGTGAACACGATGTCGCACACGTCGTCGCCGCTCACCTCGCGCTCGAGCGGCGCGCCGCTGGACAGGAAGCCCGACGTCAGCGGGATCACCGGCACGCCCGGCGGTCCCTCGTACTCCAGGCCCAGAAACCCCTTCTGGACCAGCACGGCCCTGGCACCGCTGCGGCGGATGATGTCGCCTGCCTCGTCGGCCTTGAACCGGGTGTTGACCGGGACCAGCACCCCGCCGGCGGTCAGCAGGCCGAACGCCGCGATGATCCACTCGGCGGAGTTGGGCGCCCAGATCGCCACCCGGTCGCCCGGCTCGATCCCGGCCGACGCGAACGCGCCCGCGGCCACCCGGACCCGGTCGGCCAGCTCGGCGAACGTGAGCCGGGCCGGCCCGTCCACGACCGCCTCGGCGGTGCCGAAGCGGTCGGCCGCGCTCAGCACCATCCGCGGGATGGTGTCCCAGGTCATGGCCGTCGCTCGGTCGCTCAGGCGGCCATCAGCCGGGCCAGGTTGCCGCCCATGACCTTGGCCTTCTCCTCCTCGGTCAGCTTGGTCCGCTCGTTGAGCACGTCAATGTACCTGACCGGCTCGGCCAGGCCCTCCGGGTGCGGGTAGTCGGAGCCGAACAGCACCCGCTCGACGCCGACGATGCCGGCCAGCTCGCCCAGGTTGTCCTCCCAGAACGGGCTGATGTGGATCCGGGTGCGGATCTCTTCCACCGGGTCGCCGGGGAACAGGTTCGGCACCTTCTTGTAGACATCGGCGAGCTGGTCCAGCAGCGGCACCAGCCAGGCCGAGCCGTTCTCGATCACGCACACCTTGAGCTCGGGGAACCGGAACAGGGCGCCGTGGCAGACCCAGGAGGCCACCGCGTCGGTGACCGGGCGCCACTCACCAACCATCCGGAACGCGTTGGCCACGAACGGCAGCATCTCCGTGCCGGAGCCCTCCCAGTCCTGCGCGTACCGGGCGTAGCCGCTGTCCGAGGAGTGCATCGCGACCAGCACGCCGTGCTCGGTGACCCGCTTCCAGAACCGGTCGAACTCCGGCAGCGCGAACGAGCGCGAGCTCCGGAAGCCGGGCACCGGAGCCGGGCGGACCAGGATCACGCGGGCCCCGCGCTCGACGCACCAGTCGAGTTCCTCGATCGCCTTCTCCACGATCGGCAGGCTGATCACCGGCGTGGTGAAGATCCGGCCGGAGTAGTTGAACGACCAGACCTCGTCGATCCACTGGTTAAGCGCGTGCACGACCGCGTGGATCAGCTCCGGGTCGTCGCGCATGCGCTCCTCGAGCAGGCTGGCCAGGGTCGGGAACATCAGCGTCCGCTCGATGCCGAGCTCGTCCATGAGCTCCAGGCGCGGCGCGGGCTCGCGGAAGGCGGGGATCGAGCGCATCGGCTCGCCGAAGATCTCCCGGCGGGACTTGCCGTCCGGGTTGCCGTGCGCGAAGTACTCCTCCATGGCGCCCGGGCGCGCGACCACCTCGAAGGTGGGGTTGGGGATGTACTCGCTGATCTGGCCGCGGACCGCGATCTTGGTACGGCCCCTGATCTGCACGTACTGGATCGCGCTCTCGTACTCCCTGGGGAGGTACCTGGTGAACGCCTCCTGGGTCTCATACAGGTGGTTGTCCGCGTCGAACAGCGGATACGGCGGCACGCGTGACGGCATGAGATCCTCCCTCGCTAGTTAGGAGAATCCTATTCTCCCGTTCGGTGCGCTGCAATCTGGTGCGCTGCAATGTCTCTGCGCAGGACGAACTTCTGGACCTTGCCGCTCGGGGTACGCGGGAAATCCGCCACCACGTGCACCTCCTCCGGCCACTTCTGCCGGGCCAGCCCCGCCTGCTCCAGGCGGGCCCGGATCTCGCCGAGCCCGGGCGCCGGGTGCCCCGGCCGGAGGCGCAAGACGGCCGCGGCGTGCTCGCCGAGCCGGGCGTCCGGGGCGGCCACGACCGCCGCCTCCGCGACGGCGGGCATGCCGAGCAGCAGCTCCTCGACCTCCGCGGCGCTGATGTTCTCGCCGCCGCGGATGATGACGTCGGACTTGCGGTCGGTGATCGTGAGGTAGCCGTCCTCGTCGAGCACGCCGACGTCGCTTGTGCGGTACCAGCCCTCGTCGTCGAAGGCCCGCTCGGTCAGGACCGGGTCTGTGTAGCCCAGGCACAGGTCCGGTCCCCGGCTGAGGATCTCGCCGTCATCGGCCAGCCTGATCTCCACGCCGGGGCAGGCGCTCCCGTCCGTGAACAGCCGCTTGGGCTCGGGCGCCGTCCAGTGGCAGGCCGTGATCGACGGATGCTCGGTGCTGCCGTAGGAGCGCCACGCCGTGATGCCGAGCCCGGCCAGCCGGGTGGTGACCGCCGCGGGAACCGGCGCTCCCCCCAGGCCGGCGTACTTCACGTGCGCCACATCCTCCGGCGTGAAATCGGGATGGTCGAGCAGGCTCGTGAGGTAGTACGGCGCGCCGCCCCCGACGGTGAGCCCGTCGCTGCGCATCAGCGCCAGCACCCGGGCCGGATCCCAGACGTCGGCCAGGTTCACCGGCGCGGCGTCCAGCACGGGGATCAGCAGCGCGCTCACCATGCCGATGAAGTGCCCGACCGGGGCCACGGTGAGCAGCGCTCCCCCGCCGGCCGGGAAGTGCTCGGCGAGCTGGCGGGTCTCGCAGCCGAGCGTCTGGTGGCTGTGGATCACGCCCTTGGGGTCGCGCGTGGTGCCCGAGGTGAACGCGATCAGCGCGGGGCCCGCCGGGTCGGCCGCGACCGTGCCCGGCATGGGGTCGGCGTCGAGCAGGTCATCGAAATCGCGCCCGACCACACCGACGACCGGCACGCCCGCGGACAGGTCCGCCTGGTACTCCAGTCGCCCGAACCGCTCGGCGGTCACGAACACCCGGGGCCTTACGCTCTCCAGGATGTACCCGACCTCCTTGCGGCCGTAGAAGTGCACGATCGGCACCACGACCGCCCCGAGGAACGCCGAGGCCCAGAACACCGCGGCGGCTTCCATCCAGTTGGGCAGCTGGAACGCGACCACGTCACCCGGACCGACCCCGCGCGCCCGCAGTCCCCCGGCCAGCCTGCGCGCCACCCGCTCGACGTCGCCGAACGTCCCCGACCACGGCCGCACGGCCGAGTGCACGCGGAACTCGGTCTCCGGCGCGGCGGCGAGGCCGCGGGCCAGCAGGTCGCCCATGGTGTCCCGGGTCCACCAGCCCTCGAGTTCGTACCGCCGGACCAGATCCGCTGGGATGGTTCGCATCGCGCCGCTCCGTTATGACTATGGTAATTGCATTCTTCCAAAGAGAGAAGCTAAATTCCATACATGGCGCGGGACCACGGCTTCCACTCGGTCCGGATCACCCGGATCATCCAGGAGACGCCGGACACCCGCACGTACGTGCTCGACGCGCGGCCGGCCCCGCCGTCGCCGTTCAGCTACCGCGCCGGGCAGTTCCTCACCGTCCGGGCCTGCGGGACCCTGCGCAGCTACTCCATGTCGAGCTCCCCCGACACCGATGACGAGCTGATGGTGACCGTGAAGCGGGTCACCGGGGGCCTGGTCTCGAACTGGATGCATGATCATCTGGTGCCCGGCGACGTCATCGAGGTCACGCTCCCGGCCGGGGTCTTCTGCCTGCGAGAGACCCCCGCCCCGCTGCTGGCGTTCGGCGCGGGCAGCGGCATCACGCCGATCCTCTCGCTGGCCAAGAGCGCCCTGGCCACCACGGACCGGCAGGTCCGGGTGCTGGCCGCCAACCGGGACGCCGGCTCGGTCATCTTCGCGTCCGCCCTGGCCGGGCTGGCCGGACGATACCCGTCCCGACTCGAGGTCCGCCACCATCTGGACATCAAAACCGGATTCGTAACGGAACGCCAGGCGCGAGACTTCGTTGACCGCGACCGGGCCGCCCATTTTTACCTGTGCGGGCCGGCGCCGTTCATGGACCTGGTCCAGCGCGCCCTGCTCGCGCACGGCGCCGATCCCGGGCAGATCTTCGCCGAGCGTTTCGAGCAGGCGCCCGGCGGGCCCGAGGGCCCGGAGCAGGAGGGCACGGTCAGCATCCTCCTGTCCGGGACCCGGCGCACGGTCGCGCAGCACGCCGGCGAGACCCTGCTGGAGAGCGCGCGCCGGGCCGGCCTCGCCCCGCCGTTCTCCTGCGAGGCGGGGAACTGCGCCACGTGCATGGCCCGGGTCACCGAGGGCGAGGCCAAGATGCGCGCGAACAACGCGCTCGACGACGACGAGGTCGCCGAGGGCTGGATCCTGACCTGCCAGGGCGAGCCCGTAACCCCGCACGTCACCGTGGTCTACGAGGACTGAGGCACCCGCTCGCCACCCGGGCCGTCGGAAGCGATACTCATGACTGACGAGAAGCTTGTATCGCATTTTATGACAACAGACTTGACGGTCGTCAGTAGCGGCGTTACCGTTCTCGGGCACTCGGTGCGGGCCACAATCCCCGGCATCCCGTGAAAGGTGCAAGCCATGAGGTCAAGGCGCAGCCGCATGACCGTGACTACCAGATCGCGAGCCCTGAGGGCGGCAGCCGCGACAGTCATCGTCGCGTCCGTCCTCGGGGCCGCTGGCGCGACAGCCTCGTACGCCAGCAGCGGGCACGCGCACAGGCCGCATCCGTCGGCCGCGAATCCGACGGTGACCGGGCCGGTGACGGGCGGAAAGGGCGCCATCGTGCTGCCCGGGACGACCACCTTCAGCCTGAGCAGCGTGGCGTACACGCAATCGGAGTTCTTCATCTCCGGCCAGGCCAGTTCTTACGCGCCGACGGCTCCCCTCGGCTCCGACGGGCAGTGGCAGGTGGCGCCAGCGACCACCGCGCCGTATACCACCAGGATCGTCGTCTACCGGCCGGCGGACCCGGCCCGCTTCAACGGGACCGTCGTGGTCGAATGGCTGAACGTCAGCGCCGGGGTGGACGCGGCAGCGGAATGGCTCTACTCCCACAACGAGATGATCCGCGATGGCTTCGCCTACGTCGGCGTCTCGGCCCAGGGCCTGGGAGTCTCCGCCCTCAAGGCCGCGGACCCGGCTCGCTACGCGGCCCTGTCCCATCCCGGGGACAGCTACTCCTACGACATCTTCTCCCAGGCCGGGCAGGCCGTACGGGACGAGGCGTCCCAGATCCTTGGCGGCCTGCGCCCGCGGCGCTTGCTGGCCGAAGGCGAGTCGCAGTCCGCTACCCGGCTCACCACCTACATCGACGCCATCCAGCCCCTGGTGCACGAGTACGACGGCTTCCTGGTGCACAGCCGGTTCGCCGGGAGCGCGGCGCTGTCGCAGCCACCCCAGACGCTCGTCCTCACCCCGCCGGTTGCCCTCTTCCGGTCAGACCTGAGCGCGCCCGTCCTCGCGGTGGAGACGGAGACCGATCTGCTGGAGCTTGGCTACCTGGCGGCCCAGCAGGCCGACTTCCACCGCTTCCGCCTGTGGGAGATGGCCGGCACCGCGCACGCCGACAACTACGAGACGAACATCGGCGCCGCCGACGCCGGCGGCAGCGCCGCCCAGGGCCTGAAAGAACTCAACTCGATGCTCAATCCGCCGGCCGGCGCCGCGGGCCTCACCTGCGCCACGCCGATCAACACCGGCGAGGAGCACGTCGTGCTGGACGCCGCCCAGTTCTGGCTGAACCGGTGGGTGAGAACCGGGGACGCCCCGCCCCGGGCCCCTCGCCTGCAGGTGAACACGTCCACGTCGCCGCCGTCCTTCGTGCTCGACGCCAACGGCAACGTCGAGGGAGGCATCCGCACCCCGGCGGTCGATGTCCCGGTCGCCACCCTGTCCGGCCTGGGCCAGTCGGGATCCTCGTTCTGCTTCCTGTTCGGCACGACCGTCCCGTTCAGCGCCGCCAAGCTGGCCGCCCTGTACCCGACTCACGCGCGGTTCGTCAAGAGGTGGGCCCGCGACACCATCGATAACGCTCGGGACGGGTTCATCCGCCCGGCCGACGCGGACGAGCTCATCGACGCGGCGGCCGCGTCCAGTGTCGGCGGGTAACTGCCGCTTTAGGGCAGCGCCACCTGGAGGGTGAGCGCGGCGGGGTCGTGGGCGTGGGCGGCTACCTCGAGGGCGACGGTGGTCCGGGCGGGCGGGTCGAGCTGGCGGGTCCGCGGGTTCCAGATGGCGAGGGGGTCGAGCGAGCAGTCCACCTCGACCTCGACGGTCCGGCCCGCCGGGACCTCGGCGGCGGCGAAGCCGACCAGGGCGCTCTCGCCCGCGCGCTCGCCCACGGCGCGCTGGCCGTACACCTGGACCACGTGCCAGCCGTCACGCCCGCCGGTGTTGCGCACCCGGGCGGTGACCGGCACCTTCCCGCCCGCGGGCATGCCCGCGGCGGCAGTCTCCACGGCGAACGTCGTGTACGAGAGGCCGAACCCGTGCGGGTAGGCGGCGTCCGCGCCGAGCTTGTCGAGCAGCCGCTGGCCGTGGAAGCGGTCGTAGGTGACCGAGCTGGCGTCCCGGTCGAAGGACGGCAGGTGCTCCTCGGAGGTGGGGACCGAGAACGGGAGGCGGCCGGACGGGTTGTGCGCGCCGGTGAGGACGTCGGCCAGCGCGTGGCCGCCCTCCATGCCGGCATACCACATGATCAGGATGGCGGGGACGTCGTGCCGCCACGCTTCCATGATCACGGCACCGCCGGCGACGACGCAGACCACGGTGCGCGGGCAAGCCTGCGCGACCGTGCGGACGAGCTCCTCGTCGCCCGGGTGCAGCCGCAGCGAGGCACGGTCACCTCCGGTCATGCCGGTGTCATCCGCGTCCAGCGCGGGCAGCGCCTCGCCGGGCGGCAGGGGCGGGAACAGCGCGAGCAGCTCCGGCGTCGCCATCCCCGCCACGTCGACGTACTCGCCCTCGTCGTGCCCGTCGTAGCCCACGACCACCACCGCCGCGTCGGCCTGGCGCGCCGCCTCGGCGGCGCGGACCGGGTCATCCCCGTCGACGAGCGTGACCTCGCTTCCGGGGAAGGCGGCCCGGATGCCCTCCAGCGGTGTCACGTGCCCGGGCGGGTGGACCCGGGAGGAGCCGAAGTCGCCCATGTTCGCGGCGGTCGCGAGCGCGCCGATGACGGCGACGCGCCCCGTGGCCGCCGGGTCCAGGGGGAGCACCGGCATGCCCGCCACCGGCTCGTTCCTCAGCAGGACCATGGCGCGGGCGGCCACCTCACGCGCCAGCGCGCGGTGCCCGGCGCTGGCCATGACCTCCGCGCCCGGCTCGGCCGCGGTCCGGCCGGCGTAGCAGCGCAGCTGGGCCGCGATGAGCCGGACCCCGGACCGCTCGACCATCTCCCAGCCGGTCTCGCCCCGGGCGATCTGCGACCGCAGGTGCTGGGCGCGCTGCTGCGCGAACGGCTCCTCGAGGTCCAGGCCCGCGTTGAGCGACGCCGCCGCGTCCCGCAGCCCGAAGACGAAGTCGCTGACCGTGATGCCGTCCCAGTGCCACCGGTCGCGCAGGACCTCGGTGAGCAGGTACCGGTTCTGGCCCGCCCACTCGCCGTTCACCGAGTTGTAGGCGGCCATGATGCCGGCGACGCCCTCGCCCGCGACGCGCCTGAAATGCGGCAGGTACACCTCGTGCAGCGCGCCCTCGTCGATGGTCACGTCGACCTTGAAGCGGGCGTTCTCCATCGAGTTGAGCGCGTAGTGCTTGGCGCACGCCATGACGTGCCGCTGCGCCCCGCGGGCCAGCGCCGCGCCGAACGCGCCCAGGTGCAGCGGGTCGTCGCCGTAGGTCTCCTGCACCCGGCCCCAGGCGGGGTGACGCGGCAGGTTGATGCAGACCCCGCCGAAGAAGTTTCCGCCCTGGGCGCGGACCTCGGCGCCGATCGCCTCACCGACCCGCTGCTCCAGGCCCGGGTCCCAGGTGGCGCCCCGCGCCATCGACACGGGAAACGCGGTCCCGTCCCCCGCGACGCAGCCGCGCGGGCCGTCGACGAAGCGGATCCCCGGGATGCCCAGGCGCGTCACGGCGCCGTGCACGTACGGCCGCGAGCCGTAACGCGCCGCGCGCAGCTTCGCCAGCCCGGCCCAGAACGGGGCGTCGCCGTCCAGCAGCCCGAGCCGCTCGGTCTGGCTGAGCAGCTCGTAGAGGTTCCTGGCCTGCTGGACGGGGTCGGCGCCGGCCCGCACCGCCGCCAGCGCGGCGTCGAAGGCCGATCCGGCGGGGCCGGAGACGTTATCGCTCATCGGATCAGGTGACCGCGCCCGCCTCCTTGAGCTCCGTGATGCGGTCCCAGTCCAGGCCGAGCTCGAGCAGGATCTCCTCGGTCTGCGCGGCGAACTCGGGCGCCGGGCCGAGCTGCGGCGGGCTGACGTCGAACTGCACCGGGCTCGAGGCCAGCTCGAGCTCGCCGGACCGCAGGATGTACTCGTTGGCCCGGACCTGCGCGTCGGCGGCGGCCTGCAAGGTGTCCTGCACGGGCGCCCAGGGGCCGGCCAGGGTCGCGAACCGCTCGGTCCACTCCGCGAGCGTGCGGGTGGCGATCACCTCCTGCAGGATCTTGACCGCCTCGTCGGTGTGGGCGGCGATCTGCTCGGCGGTGCCGAACCGGGGATCGTCGGCCAGCCCGGGTCGGTCGATGTGCTGGCACACGTCGGCCCAGAACTTGCCGGGCTGGAGCATGACGAACGAGAGGTACCGGCCGTCGGCGGTGCGGTACAGCCCGGACAGCGGGTTGGCCATCGCGCCGTGGGAGCCCTGCGGCGGCGGCACCCAGGGCATGCCGAGGTGCAGCGAGAGCGCGAGCGCGTGGCCCAGGGTCCACAGGCCGCTGCCGAGCAGGGAGACGTCCACGACCGACGGCTCCCCCGTGCGCTCGCGCCGGAAGAGCGCGGCAGCGATCCCGCCAGCCAGGTTGGTGCCGGAGATCGTGTCACCGTAGGCGGGCGCCGGGCTGATCAGCCCTTCGATGTTGGGCGGGGTGAGGCTGGCGGCGTGGGTGCCCCGGCACCAGAAGGCCGTGAAGTCGTAGCCGCCCTTGTCCGCTTCCGCGCCGCGCGGGCCCAGCGCGCTGCCCCGCGCGTAGATGATCTCCGGGTTCACCGCCCTGATGTCGTCCACGTCCATGCCGAACTTGCGCCGGGCCGCGGGCAGGAAGCTGGTCAGGAACACGTCCGCCCGGCGGGCCAGCTCGTAGAGGACCTCCCGGCCCCCGGGCGTGCCCAGGTGCAGGCCGATGCTGCGCTTGCCCCGGTTGAAGTGATCGACGTTGGGGTTCGGGTCGCCCTCGACCCGGAACGCGCCGATCATCCGCAGCCCGCGCTGCGGGTCGCCGGTGACGGCGTGCTCTACCTTGATCACGTCCGCGCCCCAGTCGGCCAGCACGGCCCCGCCCGACGGGACGAAGCCGTACATGGCCACCTCGAGGACGCGGATCCCCTCGAGTGGTTTCATGAGATCACCGTAGCCAGGGTCTTGCGCTGCAGGAACTCCTTTGCATCCCTGTCTCCTCTTCCGGCTCCCTTAACAATGAGAGTAGTATTCTCACACACCGAAAGGGAGATTTCCATGATCGAGACCAGGGCGCTGAGCCCGCACCTGGGCGTAGCGGTCACCGGCGTCGACGGCGGGTTCGACGACGCGGCGATCAGCCGCTGCGTGGAGGCGCTGAAGTGGCGCGGCGTGCTGCTCATCCGCGGCCTGCACCTGGACGACGAGGGGCAGCTCGCGTTCAGCCGGAGGCTGGGCCACGTGGTGGCGCTGCGCGGCAGGGAGATCTTCACGGTGTCACTGGACCCGGCCAAGACCGACCAGGCCGAGTACCTCAAGGGCACCTTCCACTGGCACATCGACGGCACCACGATCAAGGTGCCGGTGCAGGCGACCACGCTGACGGCCCGGCACGTGGCCGCGGTGGGCGGCGGCACCGAGTTCGCCAGCACCTACGCGGCCTACGAGAACCTGCCCGACGCCGAGCGCAAGCGGTACGAGGGGCTGCGCGTGGTGCACAGCTTCGAGGCGTCGCAGCGGCTGGTGAAGCCGGACCCCACCGAGCAGGAGGTCGCGGGCTGGCGCAGGGTGCCCACGCACGAGACGTCGCTGGTCTGGCGGCGCCGCGATGGCCGGCGGTCCCTGGTCATCGGCGCGACCGCCGACCACATCGCAGGGCTGGAGCCCGCCGAGAGCCGGGCGCTGCTCGACGAGCTGCTGGCCTGGTCCACCCAGGAACGATTCTGCTACACCCACGACTGGCAGGTCGGTGACCTGGTGGTCTGGGACAACACCGGCATGCTGCACCGCGCCCAGCCATACGAGGCATCCTCGGAGCGGACCCTGCACCGGACCACGATCGTGGGCGACGAGCCCTGGTCATGAGGAACACCATCACCAGAAACGCCGTCGTCACCGGCGGTGCATCGGGCATCGGCCTGGCCATCGCCGAGCGGCTGAGCAAGGACGGGTGCCAGGTCGCCGCGCTCGACCTCAACCCGTCGGGAGCGGGCTTCGGCCTGGTGGCCGACGTGACCGACCGGGCTCAGGTGGACGCCGCGCTGGCCGCGGTCAGGGAGCGGCTCGGCCCGGTGACGATCCTGGTCAACGCGGCCGGGGTGGACGGCTTCAAGCGGTTCGCGGACCTGACGTTCGAGGCCTGGCAGCGGGTGATCGACGTCAACCTGAACGGCGTCTTCCACTGCATCCAGGCCGTGCTCCCGGACATGCTCGAGACGGGCTGGGGGCGGATCGTCAACATCTCGTCCTCCAGCACGCACTCGGGCCAGCCGTTCATGGCCCACTACGTGGCGGCCAAGTCGGCGGTCAACGGGCTGACCAAGTCGCTGGCCCTGGAGCTCGGCCCGTCCGGGATCACGGTCAACGCGGTCCCGCCCGGCTTCATCGACACCCCGATGCTGCGCAGGGCCGAGGCGCGCGGCCGGCTCGGCGGAAAAATCGAAGATCATATCGAACGCACGCCCGTTCGCCGGGTCGGAAGGCCCGAGGACATCGCCGCTGCGTGCGCGTTCCTGGTCTCCGAGGAGGCCGGGTACATCACCGGCCAGCTCATCGGCGTGAACGGCGGACGGAACACGTGAGCCGGGTGACGACCCCGCGGATCCCCCCGCTGCCCTACGACCAGTGGGACACCGACGCGCTGTCGGCGATCTCCGGCGGGCGCAAGCTCCCGCCGAACAACGTCCTGGGGCTGCTGGCCCAGCATCCCGCGCTGGCCAGGGCGTTCCTGACCTTCAACGTCCACCTGCTGACCGCCTCCGCGCTGCCGGCCCGCACCCGCGAGCTGGCCATCCTGCAGATCGCCTGGCGGCGGCGCTGCCGGTACGAGTGGGCGCAGCACGTGCAGATCGCCAGGCGGGCCGGGATCACCGACGAGGAGATCGCCGGCATCCGCGCCGGGGACGCGACGCTGATCAGCCGGGCGGTTGACGAGCTCGACGACGACTCCTGCCTCTCGGATGAGACCTACCGGGAGCTCGCCGCCGAGCTGGACGACCGCCAGCTCATGGACCTGGTCTTCACGATCGGCACCTACGGCCTGCTGGCCATGGCCTTCAACACGTTCGGGGTGGAACTCGAGCCGGGCCTTCCCGACGGTGACTTCGAGAAGGGAACATGATCATGCCGCATTTCGGCAAGCCAGCGGAGGGAAGCTGGACCGAGCACTACCCCGAGCTCGGCACCGGCCCCGTCGATTACTCCGACTCCATCGATCCGGCTCACTACGAGGCCGAGCGCGAGGCCATCTTCAAGCGGACCTGGCTGAACGTCGGCCGGGTGGAGCGGCTGCCGAGGACCGGCAGCTACTTCACCAGGGAACTCGCGGTCGCCGACACCTCGCTGATCATCGTGCGGGGCCGGGACGGCCAGATCCGGGCGTTCCACAACATCTGCCGGCACCGGGGCAACAAGCTGGTCTGGAACGACTTCCCGCGGGAGGAGACGGCAGGCACATGCCGGCAGTTCACCTGCAAGTACCACGGCTGGCGGTACGGCCTGGACGGCGAGAACACGTTCATCCAGCAGGAAAGTGAGTTCTTCGGCGTCGACAAGAGCCAGTACGGCCTCAGGCCCGTGCGCTGCGAGATCTGGGAGGGGTTCATCTTCGTCAACCTGGACCCGCAGGCGCAGCCGCTGACCGACTACCTCGGCGAGATGGCCAAGGGCCTCGAGGGCTGGCCGTTCCACGAGATGACCGAGGTGTTCAGCTACAAGGCGGAGGTCGGCAGCAACTGGAAGCTGTTCATCGACGCGTTCGCCGAGTTCTACCACGCGCCGGTGCTGCATCAGAAACAGGCGGTCAAACAGGAGGCGGACAAGCTGCTCGGCTATGGCTACGAGGGGCTGCACTACGAGCTGTACGGCCGGCACTCGATGCTCTCCTCCTGGGGCGGCATGGCACCGCCCAAGGACCTGAACATGGTCAAGCCGATCGAGCGGGTGCTGCGCAGCGGCCTGTTCGGCCCCTGGGACCGGCCCGCCGTCGACGGCCTGGACCCGCTGCCGGCCGGCATCAACCCGGCCCGGAACAAGGCCTGGGGCATGGACTCGTTCTTCTTCTTCCCCAACTTCCAGATGCTGATCTGGGCGCCGGGATGGTACCTGACCTACCACTACTGGCCCACCGCGGTGGACAGGCACCTGTTCGAGGGTGGCCTGTACTTCGTCCCGTCGAGGACCGCGAGCGAGCGGCTCGCCCGCGAGATCGCCGCGGTCACGTTCAAGGAGTACGCGCTCCAGGACGGCAACACCCTGGAGGCCACCCAGATGATGCTGAAGAGCCGCGCGGTCACCGAGTTCCCCCTCAACGACCAGGAGATCCTGCTCCGGCACCTGCACAAGACCGCCGGGGACTACGTCAGGGAGCACGCCGGTGCTGCCCGCTGAGTTCGCGGCCCTGGAGCGCTTCAGCGACTGGGTCCTGGCCACCGAGCCCGAGCGTTACGCCAAGCGGCTCGCGTCGTCCATGGAGGAGATGCAGGCCCTCTACGACGCCGCCTTCCCCCTGCTCGAGCCGGCCATGGCGCACCTGGACACGTTCCCGCTGCACGAGCTACCCGAGGCCGAGCGCAACCTGCTGTACCTGATGTACTCCCTTGTCATGGTCTCGTTCCCGGTCGAGGTATGGAAGCAGGCGCGGGTGCCCGACAGCGGCGCCGCCTACCTCGACCTCGTGGTCGAGCCCCGGGTATAGCGGCAAACACAGAAAGGACTCCCGCCAATGGGACGTGTTCAGGGCAAGATCGCCTTCATCACGGGTGCCGCGCGCGGCCAGGGCCGCAGTCACGCGGTGCGGCTGGCGCAGGAAGGCGCCGACATCATCGCGGTAGACCTCTGCCACGACATCGAGTCGATCAAGTACTCCCTGGCCGGGCCGGACGACCTGAAGGAGACCGTCCGCCTGGTCGAGGCGCAGGACCGCCGCATCGTGGCCGTGCAGGCCGACGTGCGCGAGCGGGCCCAGCTGCGCGACGCTCTGGACTCGGGCCTCGCCGAGCTGGGCCGGCTCGACATCGTCGTGGCGCAGGCGGGGATCGCCGCGATGCAGGGTGATCCGCCGATGCAGGCCTGGGCCGACGTGCTGGACACCAACCTGCTCGGGACGATCAACGCGATCCACGTGGCGCTGCCGCACCTGGCCGAGGGCGCCTCGGTCATCGCGACCGGCTCGACCGCGGCATACATCAACGCGCTGCCCATGATGCAGGTAGGCACGGACCCCGGCGGCGTGGGCTACATGGTGGCCAAGCGGATGCTGTCGCAGTACGTGCACGACCTGGCGCGCGAGCTGGCCCCCAGGAAGATCCGGGCCAACGTCATACACCCCACCAACGTCGCCACGGACATGCTGTTCAGCGAGCCGATGTACAAGGCATTCCGCCCGGACCTGGAGCACCCCACACGCCAGGATGCCGAGATGGCGTTCCCCGTGCAGCAGGCCATGCCGATCCCCTACATCGAGCCGGTGGACATCTCCAACGCCGTGCTGTTCCTGGCCTCCGATGAGGCCCGCTACATCACCGGCATGCAGCTTAGGGTGGACGCGGGCGGCTACCTCAAGTTGTACGACTTCCACCTGTAAGGGGAGAGTGGCATGAAGGTTCACGTAGACCCCGAGCGCTGCCAGGGTCACACGCTCTGCAACATGATCGCCCCGAAGATGTTCCAGCTCGATGAGATCGACGGGCATTCCTCGCCGCTGAGCGAGGAAGTCCCGGCCGACCAGGAGGACAAGGTGGCCGAGGCCGTGCGCTCCTGCCCGGAACAAGCGATTTCAATTTCATAACGCCACCGGCCCGGCCGCAGCAAGGAGAAGTACGGCGTGAGCGTAGAAGAAATCCCCCTCGACGCTGACCGCAAGAAGCGCAGCTACCACTTCGCCCGTCACGCGCCGGAATACCGGCACCAGTTCGAGGCGATCACCCAGGAGATGCAGGCCAGGTGCCCCGTGGCCTGGAGCGACACATACGGCGGGCACTGGGTCGCCGCCGGAGCCAGCGAGGTATTCGAACTCGCTCGCTCCGCCCAGTACCTGTCCAACGACCACGACATCGAGGGCGTGCGGCGCGGCTACAAGGGCATCAGCGTCCCGACGCAGGACGAGATGCCGATCCAGGGCGGGTTCCTGGAGATGGACCCGCCCGAGCAGCGCGAGTACCGCCAGGCGCTCAATCCCTACCTGTCCCCGGCCGCCGTGGCCCGGTGGGTCCCCGTGGTCGAGGAGCTGGTCCGCGCCTGCCTGAACGAGAAGATCGAGACCGGCCGGATCGACTTCGTCGACGACCTGGCCAACGTGGTTCCGGCCGTGCTGACGCTCGCCATGCTGGGCATGCCGCTGAAGAGCTGGACGATCTACTGCGAGCCGACCCACGCCGCGGTGTACACGCCCCCCGACTCGCCGGACATGGCCCGGGTGCGGCAGATCCAGGTCGCGATGGGCGAGGACCTGTTCAACCAGATCGCCCAGATCCGGGAGCATCCCCGGCCCGGCCTGGTGGACGCGCTCGTCCGCGCGAAGATCAACGGCAAGACGCCCCCCGACATGGAGCTGTTCGGGGTGCTGCTCCTGCTCATCGGCGGCGGGTTCGACACGACCACCTCGCTGACCGCGCACGCGCTGGAGTGGCTGTCCGAGCACCCCGACCAGCGGGAGCGCCTGTCCAGGGAGCGGGACACGCTGCTGGACCCGGCGACCGAGGAGTTTCTGCGGTTCTATACGCCCGCCCCCGGGGACGGGCGCACGATCTCACAGGACTGCGAGATCGCCGGCACCCGGTTCAAGGAGGGCGAGCGGATATGGCTGTCCTGGGCCATGGCCAACCGCGATCCCGCACTGTTCGACAACCCGAACGAGATCGAGATGGCCCGCACCGGCAACAGGCACTTCAGCTTCGGGCTGGGCCTGCACCGGTGCATCGGCTCGAACGTGGCCCGCATGGTGTTCAAGCGGATGATCACCGCGGTGCTCGACCGTATGCCCGACTTCCGGTGCGACCCGGCCGGGGCGGTGCACTACGAGACCATCGGGGTCATCCAGGGCATGCAACACCTCCCGGCCACGTTCACCCCCGGACCCAGGCTGGGCGCCGGGCTCGACGAGACCATCGAGATGCTCCAGCGGCTCTGCGACGAGCAGGGCCTCGCCGAGCCGGTGACCGTGCGGAAGGCCAAGGCTCAGATTGGCCACTGATTCTCAGCCCGGCCGCCTGCTGCCGCTGGTCACGCCGGAGAACGAGTTCTTCTGGAGGTCGGGAGCCGACGGCCGGCTGCGGTTCACCGAGTGTGAGTCGTGTAAGGCGCTGATCCATCCGCCGCAGCCGGTCTGCCGGTACTGCCGCGGGCGCCAGATGGGCGTGCGCGCGGTCTCCGGTTACGCGACGCTCATCGGGTTCACGGTCAACCACCGGTTCAGCCTGCCCGGGCTGCCCGCGCCGTACGTGGTGGCGCAGGTCGCGATCGAGGAGGACCCGCGGGTCCGGCTCACCACGAACGTGGTCGGGTGCGATCCGGAGCGGCTCGAGCTTGGCATGCGCATGGAGGTGGTGTTCGAGCAGGCCGAGGACGTGTGGCTGCCGCTGTTCCGGCCCGCGGAAGAGCAAGGCGAGCCGGCGCCGCTGCCGTCGGACGAGATCGAGCCGGACCAGATGCGGCGCCACGTGCGCCCGATGGCCACGCGCGAGAAGTTCGAGGACAAGGTCGCGATCACCGGGATCGGGATGTCGGAGATCGGGCGGCGGCTGATGGTCCCCCCGCTCTCGCTGACCGTGCAGGCCTGCGAGCGCGCGATCGCGGACGCCGGGCTCACCATGAACGACATCGACGGCCTGTCCACCTACCCGGGCGGCCTGGCGGGCCCGTTCAGCGAGGGCGGGGTGACCGCGCTGGAGGACGCCCTCGGCATCCGGCCGACCTGGTACAACGGCGGCGGCGAGACGTTCGGGCCGGGCGGCTCGGTGATCGCGGCGATGCTGGCGGTCGCCGGCGGGCTGGTCCGGCACGTGCTCTGCTTCCGGACCCTGTGGCAGGCCACGCACGACGAGCTTGTCCGCCAGGGCAAGATCACGCAGAACGCCGGGCGTGCCGCGGGCCTGATGGGCTGGTCGATGCCGTTCGGGGCGACGTCGGCGGCACACACCCTGGCCCAGAGCGCGCACCGGCACTTCCACCGTTACGGAACCACGCGCGAGACGCTGGGCTGGATCGCGCTGAACCAGCGGGCGAACGCCGCGCTGAACCCGACGGCGATCTACCGCGACCCGCTGACGATGGATGACTACCTGAACGCGCGGATGATCACCACGCCGTTCGGGCTATACGACTGCGACGTGCCGTGCGACGCAGCGATCGCCGTGATCGTATCGGCCAGGGACACGGCACGGGACCTGGCCAAGACGCCCGTCCTGGTGGAGGCCGTCGGCACCCAGATCATCGAGCGGCTCGAGTGGGACCAGAGCACGCTGACCCACGAGCCGCAGGTCCTGGGGCAGTCCGCGCACCTGTGGACCCGCACGTCGCTGCGTCCCGGCGACGTGGACGTGGCCGAGCTCTACGACGGCTACACGTTCAACTGCCTGTCCTGGATCGAGGCGCTGGGCTTCTGCGGCATCGGCGAGGCCAGGGACTTCCTCGACGGCGGGAAGAACATCGCCCGGGACGGCCTGCTGCCGCTGAACACCCACGGCGGCCAGCTCTCCCACGGCCGCACCCACGGCATGGGCCTGGTCCACGAGGCGATCGTCCAGCTGCGCGGCGAGGGCGGGGAACGGCAGGTGCCGGGAGCCCGGGTCGCCGTGGTGAGCTCGGGCGGCCTCACGCCCAGCGGCGTCATCCTGTTCCGGACGGACGCGTGACGCCAGCCGAGAGCTTCGTCACCTCCTCCCGCGTCGTCGACGCCGACGGCATCCCGATGTCGGGGCGGCTGGCCGAGGTCCGCCGCCCCCGGGCGGTCGTCGTCGCGCTGCACGGCGGCGCGGTCACGTCCGCGTACTTCGACGCCCCGGGCCAGCCGCGGCACTCACTGCTGCGGACCGGCGCGGCGCTCGGGTTCACGGTCATCGCCCTCGACCGGCCGGGATACGGGAGCTCCGCCCCGCACGCGGACCAGATGGCGTCCGCCGGCCGGCGGGTGGACCTCGCCTATGCGGCGGTCGACCGCCTGCTGGCGGAGCGCCCGAGGGGGGCCGGCGTGTTCCTGGCGGCGCACTCGCTGGGCTGCGTCCTGGCGGTGCGGATGGCGGCCGACGAGCGCGGGACGGACCTGCTGGGCCTGGAGATCGCCGGCATCGGGCGGCAGTACCAGCCCCGTTTCGGGGCCGCCCTGCGGACGAGAGTGCTGCGCAGCGACATGCTGGACGCGCCGGCGCGAGACGGGCCGGTGACCGCCGTGCGGGACATGATCTGGGGACCGGACCGGCTGTACCCCGCGGGCGCCGGCGACGGCATGTACTCACCCAGCCCCCCGTTCGAGGGCGATGAGATCGGGCGCTGGCCGCGGGAGGCCCCGGCGCTCGCCGCCCGCGTCCGCATCCCGGTCCGCTACTGCCTCGGCGATCACGAGACCGTGTGGCGGTCCGGCCCGCCAGCGCTCGCCGAGATCGCGGCCCTGTTCACCGCCTCGCCGCGGGTCGTAACCGAGGAGCAGCCGGGCAGCGGCCACAACCTGAGCCTCGGGCTGGCGGCGCCGGCCTACCACCTCAAGGTCCTGGCGTTCGCCGAGGAGTGCGCGCTGGCCCGGGAGAACCAGTCCGGCGCCTGCGCTCATCGCGATCCTCCGCCCCGCGGGCTGTCGGGCACGTAGGACCGGTGGCAGCGGTGGGTCCTGCATGGTGAAAGGCACTCATTAGGCCCGGCGGGATGTGGGCGTGCTCAGTGACTGACTCCGGCGCGCTCGGTGCTCACGGCTCGCCGAGGGCACGGCCCGGGTCGGCGAGCATCCGGCGCAGCCGGGGAAGCATGCGCACCCCCCAGTTCGAGGTATCCCCGCGCCGCAAGGCGTGCTTGGCGATGAGCCCGGTCGTCGCCGTCAGCTTGAGCAGGCTGAGCGCCGTGAACCAGGAAAGGGATCCGACGGCCGAGCCCCGTGCCGCCTCGTACTCCCCGATCAGCTCCCCGGTGCCGGGAATCCCCGGTGCGGCCCGGACGGAAGCAGGGTGTGCCCCGCCGTCGAGGGACAGCAGGAACCACGCGAGATCGAGCCGGGGATCGCCGCGCGACCAGATCTCCCAGTCCAGGACGGCGGTAACGCGCCCGCCCCGGCAGAGCGTGTTCCCGAGGCGGAAATCACCGTGAGTCAGGCAGGCGGCGACCGGCTGCGGCTCGGTGGCCCGCAGCCGCGCGCACATGCCTTCCCAGGCCAGGCCGAAGTCGGCCGGAAGAGTGCTCAGGGCTCGCTCCCAGCGAGCGATCTCGCCCGACAGCGATAGCGGGCGCTCCGCGGTGAACCACGCCGCCCGCACGTCGCGCCCGTGCAGGTCCGCCAGGATCCGGGCGGCATGGCGGGCCCGGGCGGCCAGCTCTGGCGGAGGCGGCGCCGGACCAGGAGCCTCGTCGATATTCGGCTCGAGGCTATCCCCCTCGCAGAAGCTCATCGCGAACATCGGCCCGTGGCGGAGCGCACCGTCGTCGGTGAACAGCACCTCGGGCACGGGCACGGGCGTGCCGTGCAGCTCTGCCAGCAGCTGTGCCTGGCGAAGCACGTTGCGGTTGCGGGTCGCCGGGAGGCCCGGCGGCGCGACCTTGACGACGATCCGGTCGCACGGCGCGGAGTCGACCGTTGCCAGGTAGGTGAGGCTGGACTCGCCGCCGGGCAGCCTGCGCACGCCCGTCACCATGGCGCCGGGCTGCCACCGCTGGGCGGCTGCGGACAGCCGGCGGGCAAGGTCCGCGGCGTCCGGCTCGAACGCCGCGGCCACGGCACTGGCCACGGGCGGCCCGGGATCAGCCACCGGCCTGCACCCTGGCCAGGACGTCGGCGTATTTCGCCATCGCCGCCGCCCGGCGCGCCGGGACGTGCTCACTGGGGAACGCGCTCTCCGCTGGCTTCATGTCGCGCAGTAGCTCCCGCGCGACGGTCATCTTGTGCACCTCGGTCGGCCCGTCCGCGCCGAGTATCTCGTTGAGCAGGCCGAGCTTCACCTGGCCGTAGCCCGGCCCGCCGTGCTCCGGCCCAAGGTGGGTCGCCCACAGGCCGTGCTCCCTGACCATCCCCTGCAGCGGCGGGATGAGGGCCTGCCGCACCGGGTCGTCGCGGTCATAGGCAGAGGCCACCACGTAGTCCAAGGGCTCGACCTCGTCGCGGACGAACTGATCCGCCCAGTCGAGCACCTGCTGGAATTCGGGTTCGGTCTGGAAGTCCCAGCTCATCGGCGATCCTCCCGGCCCGTGTGTCAGCTCGAGCAGATTGCGGGCAACGTACCTGCCAACTTACAATTTCGATGTCGATATTGGAACTGTCCGGCGCGGCCCGGAGCGAGGCAGAGCGGGTGGGATCAGCGATCGGTGAATCGCGGCGGCCGGCGCTCGAGGAAGGCCGCCCGCGCCTCCTCGGCGTCCCGCGTCGTCACCGCGAGGACCTGGGCTTTGTTCTCCCGGTCGAGCGCGCGGGCCAGGTCCGCCTCGCCGAGGTTGGCCCACATGACCCGCTTGGTCATCCGGATGCCGAACGGGGCGTTCCCGATGATCGCGGCGGCCAGCTCCCCCGCGGCGGCCAGCAGCTGCGGCGCGGCGACCACCCTGCTGACCAGCCCGGCCGCGAGGGCCTCGTCGGCGCCGACCAGTCGGCCGGTAAGCATCCACTCCGCCGCGGCGCTCATGCCCACCAGGCGGGGCAGGTGGTAGCTCAGCCCCATCTCGCACCCGCTCAGCCCCAGGCGCACCGCGCCGACGCCGAACCGGGCACCGGGTGCGGCCAGCCGGATGTCGGCCGCGCAGGCCAGGGCCATGCCGCCGCCGACGGCCGCCCCGTTCACCGCGGCGATGACGGGCTGCGGCAGGTCGCGCACCACGGCGACGATCTGGCTCATGTACTGCTGGAAGGCCAGCAGCGCGTCTGGCCCGTCGGTCACCGCGGGGACGGGGCCGCCGAAGTCTCGGACGTCCAGGCCGGCACAGAAGCCACGGCCCTCCCCAGTGAGGATGACGACCCGGACGCCGGGGTCCTGGCCGAGGCCGGCGAGCGTGTCGTACAGCTCGGCCATGAGCCTGGAGTCGAGGGCGTTGAGCGACGCCGGGCGCGACATGGTCAGCAGGGCGACGTCCGGGGTGTCACGGTCTACGCGCAGGCTCGGCATCGGGAATCCACGGCAGTAATCCGACTTCGACGGCGGCATCGTACCGGGCGATGCGGGCCCCCGCCGAGGCACAGCCAGGAGATGATCACATGAGCCGACTGGAGGGACGGGTCGCGCTCGTCACCGGGGCCAGCCGCGGGCTGGGCCAGGCGATCGCCGGCACCCTCGCCGCGCACGGCGCGCACGTCGCCGTGGTGGCGCGCACCCTGGAGGCCCGGGACGGGCAGCCAGGCTCGCTCAGGCAGACCGTGGACGAGATCCGCGGCGCCGGAGGACAGGCCACCGCCTTCGCGGCGGACCTGTCCGATCCCGGCCGGTGCGACGATCTCGTGGCCGAGGTGCGTGCGCGGGCGGGCGAGCCGACGGTGCTGGTGAACAGCGCGGCGGTCACGTTTCTGCGGCCGCTGGCGGACTTCCCGCTCCGTCGGGTGCAGGTGATGCTCAACCTGCACCTGCTCACCCCGCTGCGGCTCAGCCAGCTCCTGGCGCCCGGGATGCGGGCGGCCGGCGCGGGCTGGATCGTGAACCTCACGTCCGTGGGCGCGCAGCGCGCCGAGGGACCGCCGTTCGACGCCTTCGCGACCTCGGCCGGGTTCGGCGTCTACGGCACGGTCAAGGCGGCGGTCGACCGCCTGACGTCGTCGCTTGCCGCCGAGCTCTATTCGGGGAACATCGCCGTCAACGCCGCGGCGCCGCTCCTCCCGGTCGCGACAGCCGGAGCCCGTGCCCTCGACCTGGCCCAGGACGAGACCGAGGACATCTCGCTGATCTGCCGCACCGTGCTCGAGCTGTGCAGCGGCGACCCGGCGCGGCTCACCGGCCGGGTCGAGTACACCACGCCGTTCCTGGCCCGGCTGGAGCGCGGAGAGGTCGACGGCGCCTACCGAGGCGCGGCTGCTGAGGCTGAGGCGCCGTGAGCGACGTCCACGATCGCCGCGCGCGCCGTCGGAATCCGCGTCCGGCTCCGGGCAGCCACCTGTCCCGGGCTGGCCGCCGGTCCCGGATGTCTGTACCGCCTCGGCCATTGTGCCACTATGAGTCATTTCTTCCGCCTCGTCTACGGGCGCCCACGGCATGAGGACCCATTCACGCAGGCTGTGGGCCTACGCCCGGGCACTCCCGGTCGTGTTTGCCGCGATGGGTGTCGGAATCTGGGGCACGGTCGCCGTCGTGCGCGCGCATCTCCCGTGGTACGCGACGGCACTTGCCTGCTGGGGCATAGCGATCGTGGAGGTAGCGCTCTTCCAGCTCGGCATGTTCCTGTCGCGCCAGGCGAAAGCCACCCGGGGGACCCGGTAACCCGCTTCGCGCGACCGTCTGCCCCACTGGTTTCTCCCGTACGTCCCCGCAGCGGCAACCGCAACCGCAGCCGCATCGATGGAACATAGATGCGGTTCGCCTGGAGGTGAGCCCCGCCGTAAAGCCGACGAAACGGGCAGCGGCGGAGCGCGCCGCGACAGCCATCGTGCACGACTAGCTCCGGGCGGTCGAGCCGGGCGTCAACGATCAGCAGATAGCTGACCGTTGCCAGACCTCTCGTGTGATGCGCATCGGCCGGCGCGGCCGCGGGCCGGCGCGCGCCGTCAGATCGGCCCGGTCACGCCAGGTCGAACTCGCCCTGCTTGACACCCCGCACGAACGCCGCCCACGCGCCGGCGGTGAAGCCCAGCTCCGGCCCGCCGCGGTCCTTGGAGTCCCGCACGGCCACCGCATCGGGCTGGCCGGCCCGGACCTCCACGCAGTTAGAGTTGCTGTTGCTGTGGCTGCTCTTGTGCCACGCGCCCGCGACCTCGACGCAGTTAGAGCTGCTGTTGCTGTAAGAACTCTTGCGCCATTCCTGGGTCAACATAACGGTATCTCCTTCGAGGCTCGGTTCAGCAGATCCTGCGACGCCCCTTCGCTCAGGGCGGCCGACCATATCGATTGGAACGCCTCGTCGTAGCGCTGAATCTCCTTCGGCTTGTCCAGGTACAGGTCGCCCGTGAAGCCATCCACGTAGACCGTGGGCGGCTCGCTCGCCCGGCCGTCTCCGTTCAGCGGGAAGCGCAGGATCTCGAACGGCCCGGACATTACCCCGAGATGCAGCCCAGCGCTGAACGGCATGATGCGCAGCGCCACGTTCGGAAGGTTACTGGCGTCCAGTAGCCGCCGGAGCTGGGCCGCCATGACCATCGCACCGCCCACGGGCCGTCTGACGATGGCCTCATTGAGCACGATGCGCAGCTCTGGGGCGGCAGTCACTCGGGTCAGTAGAGCCTGCCGCGCGATCCTGACGTGGACGCGACGATCTATTTCTTCTTCTTCAACTCCGGGTTTGTCGGCTGCTATGACCGCGCGGGCGTAGCCCTCGGTTTGCAGCAGGCCTGGCACGAGTTCCGATTCGTACCAGGAGAAGCTGGCCGCGGCCTCTTCGAGGCCGATGTAGACGTCGAAGCCCTCGGGGATGACGTCGCCGTAGGAGTGCCACCAGCCCTTGGCCTTTGTCTCCTTGGCCAGGCCCATGAGGGCCTCGGTCAGGTCGGGCGCCGCGCCGTAGATCCGGCACATCGCCTCCACGTCCAGGCTGCGCAGGCCGACCTGGCCGGTCTCGATGCGCCAGATCTTGGCCTCCGACCACTCCAGCCGCTCCGCGGCCGCCCGGACGGTCAGGCGCTGGGCGTTACGGAGATCTCGTAAGTAGCGGCCCAACTGCCGGCGCGGCACCGTCGAGCCCGTCGTCTGCTCGGTCATCGCTCGCCTTCTTCCTGAGCGAGGACTGCTCTCACCCGTTATGAAAGCATCTCCACGCACGCTTCGCAATGGTTTTACCTCATCGGGCTCTGATTGTCGATACTTCATTATGAAAGCTTGCAGATTGGTTCATCGGAGTGATTGACTCTGACTCATGAGCGGCGTTCCCTTCGCGGTGAGATCGGCGCCCGGGCAACGTTCCAGTGCCCGTGAGTGGCCGTTCCAGAGCCACCTCGAGCTGGGCGCCCTGCCCACGGCGGTGCCGTGCGCCCGGATGCACGCCAGGCAGGTGGTCATCGAATGGGGCCTGGCGGAACTCGCGGACACCACGGAATTGCTCGTCTCGGAATTAACGACGAACGCCGTCCGCGCGTCGGCAGGCCTGACGTCGCCGACAGTCCGGCTGCGGCTGGTCTCGGACGGCCGCTGCGTGGTCATTCACGTATGGGACGGCAGCAGCCAGATGCCCGTGCGACGGGACGCGGGGCCGGATTCCGAGTGCGGCCGCGGCCTGCTGCTGGTAGACACGCTCGCCGAGGACTGGGGCGCGTACCGGACGGCGGGCGGCAAGGTGGTGTGGGGGCTGGCCAGTAGTCGAGATCACCGCACGGACAGCCCCGACTCAGGCCCGGGCCGGGCCAATCGGCGAGAGGACTATCTATGACCGACACTTCACGCACCCCGCCCCGCCGCGACGGCGCGGTGTCAGTGGCCCTGGCCCTTCTCGACCGGACATGGCCGGCCAGTCCGCAGCTAGCCGAGGCAGTCGGCGCGGCCACTGTCGGGTCGGACACGGTCACCGCGCTCGAGACCGACCCCCGGTACCTCATCGGTCGCTTCCAGCAGGCTCTCACCGCGCTCCTGGCCACCGACTTGCCACCCATGGACCCGCCAACCGGGCTGCTCTCACAGGCCCTCGCCGACGCTATCGCCTGGCGCCAGCATCAAGACCGGCCGTGCCCACGCTGCGCAGATTCGCTCTGCGATCCGTGCAACGCCGACTGGGACCAGGCCGACCGCTACCACGGACTGGCTCGCGCCCTCGGCGCCGTCGGCGATCCGCCCCACTGCGACCCCGGACGGTCAACCTCGGAGGCCTAGTCGTGGTTAGCCACGTGCGGCATGCTGCCGCGCGAGGCGGGCCTGTCCTGCGGGGAGGCCGACGCGACACGTTTGGTCATCGATGGTGGAGGCCAAGCTGATCCACAATGCGAGGGGTTCCTGACCTGCGCTGCGGCGCCGTCGCTTCCTCCCCCAGCCACCAGTAACCGCACCTCAAGGCACCTGAACGATTGAGGATAAACGGAGTTACTTAAGGTAGCTACGGAAGTTGAGCCAGTTAAAACCGACGTAGCCGATGAGTTTGTGGTTGTGGTTTGCGAAGCCAAATACCCACAGTGTTCTGGCCGTATACTGGCTCGTCATGCAGTGGTACGGGCCCTTGCCGTTGATGAACACGCTGCTGTCAAACCACGCCCCCCTGTTGATTGGGGCTATGTTTGCGCCATTCGGCAGCTCCCTGATGTGGATATTGTTCTGGGTCACGAAGAGGATGGCTCCCGGGGTAAAGCACTCCAGGTAATCACCCGCGATTTTCACCCTCTGCACAGGAGGGCCGGTAGGCGGGTTTGGCGCATCCGTTATCGGTGCCGGGGTTATCGTTACGGGCGCGGCCGTCTGCTGGGCCGAGCTCCGGGCCGCAGTCAGGGCTTCGGCCGATGAGGGAGCCGGTGCGGCCAGGGCGGCGCCCAGAGCCATCACAGCCCCCGCCGCCGCGGCCGCCGCGGCCGCCGTGGCGAGGATGACGGACCGTCGTCGAATTGTCATGGGGAACCTCCTAGGCGCGGTGGGCCTCATAGCCAGCCAGCATCTCGCCTGATCGGCGCGGGGAGTATCCCTAAATCGCGTACTTCTGAGTCGGGGCGTGACCTCGAGGCCGGGCGGACGGACACCTCCGGCGGACGCACCATCACCACCTGCGAGAACTCGCCCTGTATCCATCAAGTCTAGAAGATTTAGGGATTACTCCCCCCGTATGTCAGGTGTCACAGTAATGGCAGCCCTGGCCATGCAGGGAGGTGCGCCACCAGGGGCGCGAGCGCAGGCTCTTCGCGTGCTGAAGAGCACAGAGCATGCCTCTGGGCAGCGGTCCGGCGTGCATTGCGACGTGCCTTGAGAGTCGGCCTAGACGACACGGAGACCTCCATGAGATACATCGTTCTCTTCCAGCACAGCTGCCGCCCGTGTTCCAACGTCGCCAGGATGGTCCGCGATCTCTCGATACCCGGCCTCGAGGCCAGTCCGCTGGACGACCCAGAGGTTTCAGCGCTGCTGAGCAAGTCAGGGCTGCCGATCCCAGGCCGTCCCTCCTTAATGGTCGTCGACGAGGACGACCTGCGTGTGCTCAGTGGATGGGGAATGCGCAGGCGCCTCGCTGCTCTCGTGGGATGGCGCCGTTCGGGTGCAATCATCCGCCTGCTCGCGGCCGAGTACCGGGCGCGGCTGGCAACGTCGGCGCAGCCGCATGCCCCGTCTCGCCGAGGGGTGATCGGCAGCGCGATCGCCGGCGTGGTCGGCTGGGCTGTCGTGTCAGGCTCGGCAGTCGATCCGCTCCGCCGAGGAGATGAGCCAACCGGTCTGACGCCCGCTGATCCGGCACACGTCAGGGCGGCGCTGGGGGCCGCCTCGGTCCAGCAAGCCATACGTACCTGGGGACCGGTCGAGGATACCGCCTATATCGCTAACGGTGGCGGGCAGAGCGTGCTTGCCCTGAGTCACCCTCAGCAGGGGATTCTCACCTTCGTCGACAGCTCGCCTGGGGCGCTGCGGAACAGGCCTGTCGCCCTGAGCATGGGCGTGCTGCCCGATGCCGGGGGCACGCTCAGATATCACACCGTGGGCGGAGTTCCGCTGGCCGACGTCACGGTGTCAGGAGATCGCGTGCGGGTAAGCCCCGCTCCCAGCGGGCCCAATGGCCCGGACGCTCCCTCGGCGGCGCAA
Organism: Streptosporangiaceae bacterium; assembly: GCA_035934395.1. Lineage (GTDB taxonomy): Bacteria > Actinomycetota > Actinomycetes > Streptosporangiales > Streptosporangiaceae > JASHPR01. The sequence continues at coordinate 3,173 of DASYXX010000833.1, read as the reverse complement.
CTGATCCTATTTATCGATTGCATCATTAGGCACACAAACTCAGACTGTGCGCAGGCCTGCATTAGCTGCGGCCAGCATGGTGGCTTGCCCTCATACGTCAACTGTGTGAAGTGCGGAGTCTGCGCTGGCCCGTATGCGGTCAGGTGCGCCAAGGACGCCTTCGGGAAGCCGTAGAATTCATGCAGGCTCAGCGTCAATCGGCCTAAGCCGTGAAGCTCGACATCGTGGCTCTCCTGGTGCTAGAATAATCAAATGAATTCCCCGAGAGTTCTCTTCATTCCTGATCAGTATACGGACTATCGATTGTGGCATGACATTCCTGAACGCCTTCAAGGCCGCGCCCTTGTGATTCACTACGACCAGCACGAACAAGTGCCCTGGTCGTCGGTTAATGGCGACTTCCTGGACACGGCGCGGCGCCTCGCTGGTAACAGCGGCTTTGACATCGTGGTTGCGGCAGGCCAAGCCGCCCGGTTCGCATTTGCCCTCGCGGAGGCCGGACTGGCGAAGGGCGTGGTGTTCTTCCAGCCGTCTATTGACAGCATCCCTGACGACGTCGACATTAACATCACAGCCGATGACCTGGACAGGCTGACAGACGATCTGGCGAACGTCTATCAGCCGTTTGCTGACACAGCCCTCGTCGAGGACGACCCTGAGCGGCAGCGAGAGATGTTCGCGGCACTCCTGCGCGACGCGGCGCGGGACATCGACCCGGCCGAACTCGAGCTTGGCGTCGCCATATACAGCGATCACGCTCAGGAGTATTTCGCAGACCTGCGGGCCATCAAGGCGGCGGCCGACGAGAGGCGCCCGCAGCCGGACCCGCCGTGGCTTGTGTCGCCGTGGATCGATCGCCTCGGGGAACTCGCCATTCCGGTGACGGCAGTGGTGCTGCCCCGCAACCGGTCTTACGGGGAGGCGATCGCCAGGCGAGCCAGGGACGCGGAGATCGTCGAGGCAGAAGGAAGCGGCGGCCTGGCCCCCGCGGCCGACCGGGCCAGGGGCGCCGAGGCGCTGGTGCGCATGCTCGACCGCATCGCCTGACATCTGCGAAGACGCTCGTCAGCCTGGTCGCCCTGACCTGCTGGCAGCGGCTCTGCGCCCTGCGCCCCACCCGCCTGACCAGTACGGACCACCTCAGCGAAACGAAAAGAGGCACAGCCCGGCGCGGCCGGAGCCGGTGCGCACCCGGGCACCACCGTGCAACCGCCACCGCAGGCCAAACAGACACCACAACTAGGCCCGGTTCCGGCGCGGCGCGCGCTGGAATGGCTAACTGAGGCAATATCGTGTCGTACAACCAGCGCAACAGGGGTCAGTACTCGTTGGAGTGGCGCGGGGGCCAGACACCAGTTCGGAGGGAGCCGACGGCATAGGCACGGGCCACGAGTTCGCAGCGATTTCGGGCGCTGGACCGACGCAGCATCTCGGCCACGTGCTGGGCAACCGTGTGGTGGCTGATGCAAAGTCTCCATGCCACCTGCGCGTTCGTAAGTCCGGCCGCGATCAGGCAGATGATGGACGTCTCGCGGTCGGTGAAGCTGACCGGACGACACTTCTCAGAATCGCTGAGAAAATCTAGCCTCGTAGTCTTTCGGCGGTCAGGCTCAGTCCGGATAACGCTCGCCGCCGCGGCCGTGGCCGGGCCTTGCTGAGGCCTGATACGGCGTTGTGTCACGAACTCTCCTTCAGGGACATGGGTCAGCCGCGGGGATCACACGCGCCAACCGAGGTGGACACCGGCGAGAAGAACCTGCCGGAGACCGGTAACGCTCGGCTAGCGCGGCGGCGTTAGCGCAGCGCTACCCGGCCAGAGGCCGCCCGGCGCATGCCTCGGGCCGGGCCGCCGTGAACCGGCGACGGACGAGGGTGGCGCAGGTCGGGCGCTACTGAGGAGGGTCGTGCCACACGGGGCCAGGATGGTCCCCCGCGGCGGCCCTGCTCGGTCAACCCCGAGCTGACGCATCCGTCGCTGGCGAGCAACCCAGCGTGCATGACGCAAACGGTAGCAAGCCTGTCGTATGCGCCACTGGCCCGGCGGGTCAGACGCTCGTAGGGTCCTGGTGTCGGCCGGCCCTGGCTAGCCGCATGCCGTCGCGGGACCCAGAGGCTGGCAGGCCTGCGGGGGCGTGCCGCGGCGGCAGGCCGCATGGCGCCGCCGCCAGCCGCCGGGCTGGGTTCGCCGTGGCGGCCCGCCAGCCGCCGGGCTGGGCCTCTGCGTCTGGTCTGCTATCCGTGCTTGGCTTCACTTCACGGTGATGGTTGCCGCCTGCGCATGCTGGAGCGTTTTCCCGGAGGAGTTCTGCACGAGTCCTTCGATGGTGTAGGTGCCGGTCGGCGAGGCGGCCGTCCAGGTGAAGGTCTTGTTCAGGGTCTGCCGCGGCGCGAGGTTTTGCCCCGGCCATGACCGGGAGCCCACGACGGTGCCCGCTGAGCTGCGGATTTCGATGATCAGGGTCCGGTTGGCGGCCATGGCCGGGCCGGTGTTGCTGAAGTCCACCGTGATGTTCGTCGCGGTTCCCGGTGTCGTCGGGTCGGGCGAGATGGCCTGCAGGGAGATGGTGGGGGCCGGTGCCGGCGACGGGGCGGGCTTGGGGGCCGGCGTGGGCCTTGGCCTAGGGGCCGGCCTGGGGCTTGGGCTGCGGCCGTTGAGGTTGACGGAGAAGGATTTGGTCGCCAGGCCGGCGCCGCCCTGCCACAGTTCGAAGCCAGCCTCGACGTCAATGAGGTACCACGACTTCTGGATGTAGCCGCGCTCGACAGCGTCCGCGGTCACCGCGCCGACGTCCAGGTTGCGGACCGAGGTGGTGCCGCTGGTCATCGTGTAGGAGACGGTATTCCAGGCCTGCCTGCCGAACCACACGTCGTAGCGGCGGCCGCCGACGCTGACGTTGCTGGCGACCTTGGCGCCGAACGGCTGCACCGGGCCGTTGTGGTTCAGCCAGATCATCAGCTCGGTGCCGTCGGGCTGGCCGCTGGCATTGGGGGTCTGGTTGAACCAGATGTCATAGGCCACGTCATAAGCGTTGCTGCCGCCAGGCTGGGACGTGCTCCAGCTCGTGGTGACCCTGCGAGCGCGGATGTCCTGTACCCGGATCGGCAAGCCGCTGCCGCGCGTGCACGCACCCCAGTGGCAGCCCTTGTAGATGGCCGTATAGCCACCGGGCGCG
>DASYXX010000016.1:0-4362 GCA_035934395.1 Streptosporangiaceae bacterium | reverse complement strand
ATGACCCAAGACGGCCACGGCGGGATCTGGCTTACCGCCGAGACCGGCCTCGGCCTGGTCCAGTACTGGTATCACTACAGCGGCGGCCGCTGGACCAGGACGCTTGTGCCATCACCCCGGGGCTACTTCAACTTCGTGTTCGGCATGGCCTGGATTCCCCGGACAACCTCCGTATGGGCCGACGGGGAAGCAGATGCCAACGTGGGCGCCCACACCGTCGCAGTCATCGCAAAATACGGCGCCTGAACAGATAACCCTGCACCAGGACGTCATCACGCGCGCCGAACTCACTCTTCTGCCGCATAGGGCGGGCGCCTGGTCCGCCGAGATCTTGCCGCCACTGCCGCGCTGCTCGCCCGCAGCATCGACAGGCGCCCCGCCAAGCACGACCTCAAGACCAGTTGCGCCGCGCCGGGCCGGTCCCAGCCCGGCACGAAGAATTGCGTCTTTATTCCAGAAATTCATTGCTAGTTTTCTGGGACCAGCGTAGCGTCGGTGACAGAGCGTCGAGGCTGGGCTGTCGCCGACCGCCAGGGTTCTCGGGGATTCAGCGAGAGGACCCGGTCATGGGTGAGGATCGGCTGCACGTGGTGTTCGGGACCGGCCAGGTTGGCAGTGCCCTCGTCGCGCACCTGGCTGGGCTGGGTGTTGCGGTCCGGGCGGTGTCCAGGAACCGGCCCGCGATGCTGGCCGACGGTGCTGACTGGCGGGCGGCGGATGTCACCGACCCTGAAGCCGCGACTGACGCGGCTAAGGGCGCATCGGTGGTCTACCAATGCGTCAACGCCCCGTATACCCAGTGGCCGGAGCTTTTCCCGCCGTTGCAGCGGGGGGTGCTGGCTGCTGCTGAGCGCACCGGTGCGCTGCTGGTGGTCCTGGAGAATCTGTACGGCTACGGCCCGGCCGGGGGCAAGCCGATGACCGAGGATCTCCCGCTGGCCGCGACGACCGTCAAGGGCCGGACCCGGGCGGCGATGACCGCGGAGTTGCTTGCCGCCGCCGAGGCTGGCCGGGTCCGCTTGGCGATCGGGAGGGCTTCGGACTTCTTCGGCCCGGGCGTCACCCAGGGGTCAACGCTGGGCGAGCGGGTCTTCGGCAACGCCCTGGCCGGGCGGCGGGCCGACTTCATCGGTAACCCTGATCTGCCGCACACCTACAGCTACGTTCCCGACATCGCCACCGGCCTGGGCACCCTCGGCACCGACGCCCGCGCCGCCGGGCAGGTGTGGCACCTGCCCGGCCCGCAGACCGTCACCACCGGGGCGCTGCTGGATCTGGTCGCCCGCGAGGTCGGGCACCGTGTCGGCGTCCGGGCGTTGCCCAAGCTGGCCGTGCGGGCTCTGGCACTGGTCAACCCGCTGATGCGGGAGCTGGCCGAGATGGCGTATGAGTTCGACCAGCCCTTCATCCTGGACACCAGCAAGTACCAGTCCGCTTTCGGAGCGGCTGGCACCCGGCTGGCCGACGCCATTGCCGCGACCGTCGCCTGGTACCGGACCCGGCCGAGCACGCCATGACGACCAAACCGGAGGCGGCAAACGCCACGGCATCTCCATTGATCACCGTGACAGCCCAATCGGCGGCGATAGACGACACCGGCCCGGCCGCGGCATGGGCGAGGCGGGTGCGGCGCATCGGCGGGTTCATCCAGGCCGCCTTCGCCGCCTTCTGGCTGATCCGCGCGAGCCTGGCCATCGGCGGCCCCGCAGGGAATGTCCTGCTCGCGGTGTCCGCCGTCGCGGTGATCGGAGTGCTCACCTACGCGATCAGGGTCACTGCGGGCACCGCCCCCCGGCCGGCTGGCCCGGAGGCCAGGCGGATCGAGCGGTCGGTGACCCTCGCCACCATCATCGAACTGGCCGCGGCCTTTATCCTGCCCGTCATTGTCATCGCTATGGGCCACTCCGACTGGGTGCTGCCGTCTATCGTGATCACGATCGGGCCGCTGCTGCTGTATCTCGACCACCTGGTCCACATCCCCCGCTACCGCCCGGTCGGATGGGCGCTGACCGCCGGGCCGGTCATTCTCGTCGCCGCGCTGTCGGGCTCCGCGCTCGCCATCACCACAGGCATCGCGGCCGGCGTCGTGCTGCTGGGCACCGCCGCCGCCGGCTTCCACGACCTCGCGGGCATCCGGCCTGCTCACCCGCCCCGCCGGCCCCGCCCGGCCCGGTTCAGCGCGAAGGCCCGATGATCATGCCCCAGGCAGGCAGCCCCACGACCGGCTTCCGGCCCTTCTTCAACCCCGCCACCGGCGAGTGGATCACCTACACCGCTATCGGCGAGGACAACGACGGGCAGCTGGTCCGGTTCAGCTGGCGCAGCGTGCCCGGCGGGGTGATCACCGAGCACGTCCACCCCCACCAGGAAGAGCGGTTCACCATCTTGGCGGGTGAAGCCCACTTCACCCTGGGCGGTGAGCAGCGCATAGCCCGAGCGGGTGAGACGATCGTCGTGCCCGCTGGCGTGCCGCACTCTGAGGGAAACCCCGGGCCGGGCGAGATCGAGGGCATCGTCGAGCTCCGCCCGGCGCTGCTTACCAAGGAGTTCCACGAGGCGCTCGCCGGCTTAGTGGCCGACGGTAAGACCACGCCTCGGGGCGCGCCGCGCAACCCGCTGCAGCTCGGGGTCACCTTCTGGCACTTCCGCCACGAAAGCCGGGTCACCTCGCCTCCCATCTGGGTGCAGAACCTCATGTTCCCGCCGCTGTCAGCACTGGCGAAGGCCTTCGGCGTGCGCCCCTACTACGACCGCTGGGACAGCCGGATCTGAGCGCTGGTCGGCTATGTCCGTCGCACCGCGGGCCTTGCCTTGTGCGGGCGAGGTGCCGCATGCCCCGGGTGACCTGGCCGACGCGGTGACAGCGACACCGGCCCGGTGTTCTTCCCTGTTGACGTGTCGTGCGGATGCGGCGACAGCCACCCCGGCGCGCCCACCGACACGACCGGCTGCGGGGCGAGCTTCCGCGTCGAGCTGCCCGTCCAGCCCCCCTGCCCGCCGCCATGCCCGGGCAGGCACCCTGAGGACCGGCATCCCCAGCCCGGCCGTCCCCGCGGGCATACCCGGCGAGGGTCGGGTCATTCTGGCCGGGTCGCTGGGGCCTGCCTGGCGATGGCGACGGCGATCCACCGGAGTTCCAGGCTGAAGAAGATGCGCTCGTAGAGCCGCCGGGGGCGTCCTGGTGCTTGCCGGCGGTAGCGAGCAGCAGGTAGGCGACGGCGACCGAGATGGCGAGCAGGACGGGCGCGGCGTGCCGCCAGGCCGGGCCGGAGACGGGACTGGCCGGATATCAGGATGGCGCCGATCGTGATGCAGGTGAACGCGATGAAGGCCAGGATCAGGTGGACGACGCCGCTGCCGTGCCGGGGCGTGCTCTCGGGGTCGTCGCCGACGAACGCGAGCAGGGCGGAGCAGATCGCCCCGGTGACGAGCAGGGCCGGGCCGCTGCGGCTGCGGCCATCGGGGCGGGCGACCCGGTAGAAGTTGATGTCCATCACTCAGTACCGCGGGCCGCGGCCGTAGTCGCTTTCGGCGTTGTAGAGCAGGCTGGACTCGGGCCCCAGGAAGGCCAGCAAGACGTCCATGGCGACGTAGACGGCGACTCCGGGCAGCGCGAGCCGGGCCAGCGGCTTCGCGCGGGACCGGCCACCGGCCACGAGATCTCCGTCAGCGTCGGGGCCAGGCTGACGTTGCCCGCCGAGGCCTTGATCAGCGCCAGCAGGCCCGGGTCGGTCTCGCCGTCGCCCTCGCCGGTCACCGGGCTTCGGCCCAAGATGCGAGTTGTTCTGCCAGCGCGCGCACTCGCTCCCGCAGTTCGTCCGGCTCCTCGATGGCGAACGGGCGGTCGAGCCCAGCTAGGACCGACGGGACCCAGTCGAGCCGCTGAGCTCGCCATCGCACCCGCACCCACCCGGGTTCCCCGTTGACCGGCTCGATGGTGGCGATCGATCCGGGCGTCCGCATCCGCACCACCCGCTCGCTGCCTTGGACGCGGACCGAGACGGCGTGCCGGTATGACGCCCCCGAGACCGCCTCAACTACCTGCGCCGCCGGGTCGAACCCGCCGGGCACCGAGAACTGCCCCTCCTGGACGACAGCGTGCGCGACCCGGTCCAGGCGGAAGGAGCGCACGTGGCCGCTGCGCGAGTCGAGTCCTGTGGCGTACCACCGTCCCCGGAGGGCGACAATGCCGTACGGCTCGAGCACCCGTTCGGTGGGCCGGTCCTCTTGGTCGCGGTAGGTAATGGCGAGTGGCCGACGCCGAATGGCGGCCTGGGCGACGGTGAGCAGCAGTCCTGTCTCGGGGGTCGTCGGAGTGCGATCCTCATCCGCGTACGAGGTTGCCGCCACGAGGGCGTCGAG
>DASYXX010000943.1:0-8432 GCA_035934395.1 Streptosporangiaceae bacterium | reverse complement strand
GGGCCGCCGCACCGTCCCGGCCGTGCGGGACCTGGACCTGGTCATCCCCGGCGGGGAGTGGCTGGCGGTGCAGGGCCGCACCGGGCACGGCAAGACCACGCTGCTGCAGCTGCTCGGCGGCCTGGACCGGCCCACGTCGGGGAGCGTCGAGTTCGACGGCCAGGACCTGGCCAGGCTGCCCGAGACCCAGGTCACCCGGGTCCGAGCGGACTCGTTCGGGTTCATCTTCCAGACCTTCAACCTGGTGCCGACGCTGTCGGCGGCCGAGAACGTCGAGGCGGCGCTGATCCCGCTGGGAACCGGGCACGCCGAGCGGCACCGCCGGGTGGCCGCGGCCCTGGAGTCCGTCGGGCTCGGCGACCGGGCCCGGCACCTGCCCGGTGAGCTGTCCGGCGGGCAGCAGCAGCGGGTGGCGATCGCCCGGGCCCTGGTGAAGGAGCCGAAGGTGCTGCTGGCCGACGAGCCGACCGGCAACCTGGACGAGGCCACCCGCGACGAGATCATCGCGCTGCTGGAGAAGCTGTGGCGCGACCTCGGGCTGACCCTGGTGCTCGTCACCCACGACAGCTCGCTGGCCCGCCGCGCGCAGCGCGTCGGCGTCATGAGCAAGGGCCGTCTCACGATCAGGCAGGAGGTCAGGCGCCCGCCGGGAGGCGAGAGCCCGGCCGAGCCCGCCACGGTGCCCGACCCCTCGCCGTGAGCGTGGGCGGTCATATTCCCGCCCGCCCTACCCGTCCGGCCGGCTCGGCGGGGACGTCCGCATGGTGATACGCAGGTTGCCCTCGCCGTGCCTGGCCACCTCGGTCAGGCCGAGCCTGCGGTAGAGGGCCTGAGCCCGCTGGTTGACGACGAGCACGTCGAGGACCAGGTCCTGGTCCCGCTGCCGGGCCTCGTCGATGAGCGCCCTGATAACGCGGGTGCCGAAGCCGCGGCCCTGATGGTCCGGGTGGATCTCGATGCGGGAGAGATAGATCTCGTCGGCGCGGCGCACGACGTCGAGCATGCCGATGTTGGTGCCGTTGGCCGTGATGATCCGCCAGCGGCGCGGCTTGAAGGAGCGGGTGTGGAAACCGCGCTGGACCTTCTCGTCCCAGCCCCAGATCGCCCTGATGTAGTCGCCCATGGCGGCCTTGTGCAGCCGGAAGCAGAACTCGCTGTCGGCGGGGGTGGCCGATCGTAATGCGATGACGGTCATGATCCGTCGGCTCCGTGGATTTCTGCCGGTCGCCGGCTAGGCCGGCTTTTACCACCATTCTGGCCCGGCACAAGCCCCCGTGGGGTGCGGCGCGCCGCCGCGGCGGCGCGGCTCAGGCCGCGACGGCCTTGCGCGGCCGCCCGCGGGGCCGCTTGTTCGGGATGACCCGCCCGTTCTGGAACAACTCGCCGCCCCACACGCCCCAGGGCTCACCGCGCTCGCGCGCCCCCGTGAGGCACGCCGTCCGCACGGGGCACTGACCGCACAGCGCCTTGGCCAGCCGCAGGTCGTCAGGGTGCTCGCTGAAGAACAGATCAGGTTCGCTCTGGCAGAGCAGCGCCGGTTCCGCGGTGCCACGCCGCTGGATCCGCGCACCGGCCTCCCAGGCCGCGCCGGCCGCACGTGCCGCGCGTCCCGGCGGGCCGACGATGACGTTGTCGTAGGACATCGCTCTCAGCGACCGCCATCCGCGGCACGCCGACGCCGGCGCGCCTGCCGGGCGCGCGACGCCGCCTCCGCCTGCTTCCGCAGGCCAGCGGTCTGCTGGGCGACTAGGTCCCGCATCATCGAGTTCCCCGGGTGCATCGGTCCTCCTTGCTCGGCGGGCCTGGTGTCCTGCCCGCACCATGAAGACTCGCCCTAAGGCCACCCCCGCCACATCGGGCAGACGCCCTATCTCGAGACCGGAATTGGTCTTAGGCGGGCCGGCGCCCCAGTCCGGGGTAGCGGACCCGGTTCCGAGGCTGGAACATTGCGAGCAAGGCCGTCCAGGGTGAGCTGGCCCCGCCGCCCCCAGCACGAGGAGCAATCGATGCCGGTCGACCACGGCCCACTATCCGAGCTGCCGCTGGCCAGGTACCGGCCGTGCTCCCGGCTCCGGCTGCCGCAGACCATCGTGACGCGGGCGAGCGCGCCGGCCGTCGACGCTCATGCTCATCTGGGCCGCTGGGTCACCGGCGAGCGCTGGGCCGTGCCGGACGTCGCGGAGTTCGTTGACCTGATGGACTCGTGCAACGTCACCGCGGTCGTCAACCTCGACGGCCGGTGGGACGCCGAGCTCGAGGACAACCTCGATCGCTACGACAGGAGCCATCCCGGCCGGTTCGCCACGTTCTGCCATGTCGACTGGGACCTCCTGCGCGGCCCGGACGCCGAGCAACGGCTGGCCGACAGCCTCGAGCGCTCGGTCTCGGCGGGAGCCCGCGGCCTGAAGGTGTGGAAGGATCTCGGCCTCGATGTCCGGGACGACCACGACCGGCTCGTGCTGCCGGACGACCCGAGGCTGGGCGGCTTGTGGGACACCGCGGGCCGGCTGGGGGTGCCCATCGCGATACACACGGCCGACCCGGTCGCGTTCTTCGACCCGGTGGACCGGCACAACGAGCGCCTCGAGGAGCTGCTGGCGCGCCCCGACTGGTCGTTCTGCGACCCGAAGTACCCGCCCTTCGATCGCCTGGTCGGAGCCCTCGAAGCCATCGTCGCCGCGCATCCGGCGACCACGTTCATCGGCGTCCACGCCGGCTGCTACGCCGAGGACCTCGGCTGGGTGAACCGGATGCTGGAGACCTACGCGAACTTCCACATCGACATCGCCGCCAGGATCGCGGAGCTCGGCCGGCAGCCCCGGGCGACCCGGAACCTGATGCTCAGCCACCCCGGCCGGGTCCTGTTCGGCACCGACCAGATCCCGCCCAAGCGGCCCACGTACGAGGTCTACTTCCGGTTCATGGAATCGGCGGACGAGTACTTCCCCTATTCTCCCGAGGACCCGCCGACGTCTGGGCGCTGGCACATCTCGGCCGTGGACCTGCCGCAGGGGGTCCTGCGGCAGGTCTATGCCGGTAACGCCAGGCGGCTGATCCCCAGCCTGGCCGCAACGGGCGAGCCGGCGACCCCGGTAACCTAGCTGCCGGGCGGAGGCTCACGGTCACGGTGCCCGGCCGGCGGCCGGAAGATCAAGCGCGACGGCAACCTGCTCACTGGCCCCGCGGAAGGTCAGCGTCAGGCGGCGGGCGAGCGGGTCGAGGCGGGGCAGGAACCGCAGCGCGATTTCTGCCTGCTCGGCGTCCTCCGTGCCGCCGCCGAAGCCGCTCACGTACCCGCCACCGAGGTCGTCTTCTGCATAGGCCGAGACAGGGGTCCACTTGCGCTTGCGGTCCTCGCTGTAGGTGAACCACCGGGGCGTCGCCCGGAGGTGGAGGATCCAGTCGCCGCGCCCGGAGACCAGGCTGTCGACATGCACCACGACACCGCACAGCGGGGCAAGCACGGCCGCGACGTTCAGATGGTGGCCGGGCCCGTCGCTGCGGTTCGCCGAGCCGAGCATGCCCGACCAGGCGAGGGGGAGGTCATCGGCCGGACGCTCACCGGCGAGCAAGGCGCACAGGCGGGCCAGTTGGTCCGGCAGCTCGCTGGCGGCGTCGAGCTCCCCGGATTCCTGGATCTCCGCCGCCCTGGCGAGGGCGGTCGCGCAGTGCGAGTGCAGGCCTTCGGAGAAGCCGGCCAGGCTCAGCTCGATGAGCCAGCGGGCCAGCTCCGCCAGTTCCATCTCAGCCGCTGACACCGGTGTGACGCCGCCGACGTGCACGGCGGCCCGCGGCGACGGCACCAGACGGGTCGCCGGCCCGTCTTGGGGGCGCAGCTCGATCCACGCGGTCTCCCGTGCGGGTACCGGTTCGAGCCGGAAGAGCACCTGGACGGGTTCGGGGCCCGGCCGAACGGGGTTGTAGCCCGCGAGCCCCTCGAGCCGGAGGTCGTACGTCGTGCCCCGGTCGTCGGTGATGGCGACGTCGTCGAATTCGGGCAGCTTCATCTCGGGACGGCGAACGAGCGCCGCGGCGCGCTGGCTTAGGGACATCAGCCGCCGACGCGGCCCGGCGGGCGGGGGCGGGGCGGTTACTGCCGTGGGCACGAACGAGGCATCCAGAGCGGCGTGACCCGGGCCGACGACCAGCAGCCCGGGGGACAGGACACCCGCGGCGGTCTTGACCGCGGCGGCCCCGCCGAACGACCAGCGTTCTTCCGGCCGTCCCAGAAGACCTGGCTCGGCGGCGTCTGGGAGCGACGGTCTTGCACTCAGGTCGGCGGAGCGGCGGCGCTCCACCTCGGCCTTCAGCGCAGGCCAGCTCCGAAAGCCGTATTCGCGAGCCATGGCCAGTTGTGCGGCCCACAGCACCACGTGATCCGAGACCGCGTGGACGCGGGCCAGGGCATCGGGTTCGCCGCGGGCCGCGGCACGAAGAAGTTCTCGCGCCTGGCGGCGAAGCTGATCGAGATCGGGTCGGACGGGAAGCTCGGGCATGACGTCTCCATCGCGGCCCGTGGTCCGCGTCCGGGCGCGAAAGAAGACAGTCGTGCCTTTTGCACAACCCTGTCAGTACCGTGGAGGTGGACTCGGTCCTACCCGCGAACCCGGCGACGCCCTCCGGCGCCGTTCCGGCCATTCTAACCCGCCGCGCCGGCCTCAGACGCCAGGGCGCTCGCTGGCGGCACCGCTGCGCGAACGGCTCAATAACCCGAGACCCGGCCAGGCAGCCGGGTCCGGGTCGGCGTGGTGGCGTTACATATGACCATCGTTCCCGGAGCTAAGCTGCGGCCGATCCGGCGGCTATGCGGTCGGCGGTTCAAGCCGTGGTGTCACATCAGATTGTCCGGCGGTGCTTAGCTGACGGAGAGGATGAGAATGGACACGAGCTTCATGACCCGTCGGGGATCACCACCGCCGCAGGCCTCGCCGCCGTCCTTCGAGCAGTTCTTCCGTGAGCAGTACCCCGTCGTGGTGCGCATCGCGTTCGGCGTCGTCGGGGATGCTCAGGCGGCTCAGGACGTTGCCCAGGACGTCTTCATCTCCGCGTTCCAGCGGTTTCCGGATCCCGGGGCCTCCGAGCACGCCTGCGCCTGGGTGCGGGTCGCGGCGGCGCACACCGCCCTGAACGCGATCCGGGGCGAGCGGCGCCGCGACCGCCGGCAGCAGCTGTCCGCGGGCGCGGTGCCCCCGATGGGGCCCGAGGAGACGGTGCTGGACCGGGAATCGGTGGCCGAGGTCAGGCGGGCGCTGAGCCGGCTGCCCCGCCGGACCGCGACCGTGCTCGTGCTCCGGCACAACGGCCTGAGCTACGCGGAGGTGGCCGAGGCCATGAACGTGAAGGTGGGGCACGTCGGCACGATGCTCCGCCGAGCCGAATCAGCACTACGCAAGGAGCTGCAGAATGCGTCACGTCGCTAGCCCGGTCCTGCGCCGGCTTGTGGACGAGCCCAGGGCCGTTCCGGACCGCGCCCGGCGCCATCTCGCTGGCTGCGACCGCTGCCAGGCTGAGCGTACCGAGATCGCCGACAACGCGGCGGTCGCCGCGCGGCTGCTCGGCGGCAACCCGGACGTCGCCGATGTCGACCTGGAGTGGATCCTGCTGGCCGAGCGGCTCCGGCAGCCGGGGGCGGCCCGGCGCACGGTGATCAGCAATCCGTGGCGTGTGCCGCGGCGCCTGGCGGGCGCCTCGATCGGCACCGGCACCGCGGTCGGCGTCGCCGCGGTCGCCATCGGCGTGGGCGCCGCCGCCGCGCTCACGAGCATCTACGCGCCGACCCACGTGGCGCCGGTGCCCGTCAGCCAGACTGAGGCGCAGGCCATCGCCAAGCTCTTCGGCCTCGGTCCCTCTCAGCTGCCTGGCGGTCTGCCTCCTTCGGGCTCCGAGAAGCTGGCCTTCGGCGAGCTGAGCTGGACCACGGCGGGCCGTGCCCAGCAGGTGAGCACGATCGCGCAAGCCAGGGCGCTGACGCACCTGCCTTACTCGGCCCCGGCCACGATGCCCGCGGGCGTGGGATCGCCCGGTAGCATAGCGGTGCAGCCCCAGGTGACGGCCACCGTGACGTTCAGCCAGAACGCCGGCCCCGGCATCGCAGGGAGCACCCTGGAGATCACCGGCGGGCCGGGGATCCTAGTCCAGTACGGCGGCCGGTCGGGCCTGGCCGGCCTGCCCACTCTCGCGATCGCCGTCATGGACCGGCCGACGGCATCCTCGACCGGGGCGACCGCCAGCCAGCTGGAGACGTTCCTGCTCTCGCAGCCCGGCATGCCCTCCGGCCTGGCCCAGGAACTGCGGCTGCTCGGCAATCCCGGCACGACCCTGCCGGTCCCGGTCCCGTCCGGTATGTCGGCGCAGCAGCTGAAGATCGGCGGGGCGTCGGCGGTGCTCCTCACCGAGCCGGCCGATGCCGCGTCGGGAGTGATCTGGGAAAGCCAGGACGGCGTCGTGCACGGGGTGGGCGGCCTGCTGGACTCGAAGGACGTTCTCAGTGTCGCCCGCCAGATCGGCTGAAGGCATGGCGGAGGGTCTCACGGCGCCGCGCCGGCGAGTGGATGACGGAGCGGTATCCGGCCGCGCCCTGGGTGACCCCGGCGCCTGCGCACAGGCGCCGGGGTCCCCGGCCATCCACGCGATCGAGCTGCGCAAGCGCTACCGCCGCACGGTAGCGCTCGCGGGCCTGTCGATGACCGTCGAGCGCGGGGAGGTCTTCGGCTTCCTCGGCCCGAACGGGGCGGGCAAGACCACAGCGGTCAAGCTGCTGCTCGGCCTGGTCCGGCCGAGCGGCGGCGAGGCGATGGTCCTGGGCGCGCCCGCCGGGGACCTGCGGACCCGCCAGCGGATCGGTTACCTGCCGGAGCTGTTCCGCTTCCAGAGCTGGCTGACCGCACGCGAGGTGCTGATCCTGCACTGCCGTCTGCGGCGGCTGCCCCGGCCGCGCTGGGCCGGCGCGGTGCGGGACGCGCTGCGCATCGTCGGCCTGGCCGGCCGGGGTGACGACCGGGTCGGCACGTTCTCCAAGGGCATGCAGCAGCGGCTGGGGCTGGGCGTGGCGCTGCTCGGCGAGCCCGAGCTCGTGGTGCTCGACGAGCCGACCAGCGCCCTGGACCCGGTCGGCCGGCACGACGTCCGGACGATCATCCGGGAGCTGCGCAACCGCGGCACCACGGTGTTCCTCAACACCCATCTGCTGGCGGAGGCCGAGCACGTCTGCGACCGGGTGGCGATCATCAGCCAGGGCCGGTCGGTCGCGACCGGGACGCTCGACGAGCTGAGGGGCGCCCGGCCCAGCGTGCGGCTGCGGGTCGGCGGGCTGGCCGACGGCTGGTGGGAGACGCTGGACCGATTCGGCCACTGGACGCCGGACGGGGACTGGCTGCTGGTCGAGCACATGGCGGCCGGGCGGGTCCCGGAACTGGTCGGCTCGATCGTCTCGCTCGGCGGGCAGGTCGAGGCGGTCATACCGGAGCAGCAGACCCTCGAAGAGCGGTTCCTCGAGTTGCTGGAGGAAAAGTGAGCGAGCGGAGGGGTGCCTCAAAACCGCCCCGGAAGCGAGCGGGAGACACAGTGAGCGAGCGGAGGGGAGGATGAACGCGGTGTGGACGATCGCCGCGCTCACCGTCCGGGAGGCCGTGCGGCGCAAGCTCGTGGCCGCGTTCGCGCTGATCTCCGTGGTGCTGGTCATCCTGAGCGGCTGGGGCTTCTACCGGCTCAGTCACAACGTCGGGTTCACCTCGGGCGAGACCCACGTGGCCCTGCCCGAGGCGGTCATCCTGTTCATGTTCATGTTCAGCTTCGTGATCGCGCTCAGCGCGTCGGCGATCGCCTCCCCGGCGATCTCCAGCGAGATCGACTCCGGTGTCCTGCAGACCGTGGTCGCCCGGCCCGTCCGGCGCAGCGAGGTGCTGCTCGGCAAGTGGCTGGGCATGGCCGGGGTGCTCGCCGCCTACACGGCGGTCGTGTCCGGCCTGCTGGTCACCGTGGTGTACTGGGCCAGCGGCTACGTCGCGCCCGACCCCGAGGTCGCGGCCGCGTTCGTGCTCGCCGAGGGCCTCGTGCTGCTGACCGTCGTGCTGCTGCTCAGCACCCGGCTGTCGGCGCTCGCCGCGGGCGTGCTCGGCGTGGCCCTGTTCGGCATCGCCTGGCTCGCCGGGGTCGTCGGCACCCTGGGCACGACCTTCCACGTCCAGGCCATGCGCACTGCGGGCCACATCAGCCAGTACCTGCTGCCGACCGACGGGCTGTGGCATGGCGCCATCTACTACCTCGAGCCCTCGTGGTTCATCAGCCAGCAGCTCGCCGAGACGCCGGGCGCGCAGGGCAACCCGTTCATGTCCCTCGCGGCGCCGTCCTGGCCGTACCTGACCTGGGCGGGCATCTGGCTCGTGCTCGTGCTGGTGCTCGGCCTGACCAGCTTCGAGCGGCGCGAGCTGTAG
>DASYXX010000826.1:0-5646 GCA_035934395.1 Streptosporangiaceae bacterium | reverse complement strand
CGCGGGCCGGTCGAGGCAGGTCCCCGCGCGCGACCCGGCCTCGATCCGCGGGTGGCTACGGGCCCGGGTCCGAGGGTGCCGGCCGGGCCCGATCCTCGCCTCGCGTCCGATCCGCGCGTGGCGACCGGCCCGCGGCCGCGGGTGCCGGCGTCGGCCTGGTCCGATCCTCGCCCGCCGGCCGGGCCGGACCCGCGTCGCGCAGCGCGGACTGCCGTGCCGTCGGGCGAGTCCCTGTCTCCCCTGCCGTCACCCGACGCTGACGCCCCATCCCCCCGGCGACGCGGCAGGCATGCCGAGCCGCCTCGTGAGGACGCGCTCGGTCCAGACCCCCGGCAGAACGGGCAAGGTGAGCCCGAGCCGGTGTCGCCACGCCAGCCACAGCGCGGGGAGTGGTGACCGCGATGGATCATGGTGTGGTCAAGCGGCTCCGCGGCGAGGTCGGCGACCGGCTGGCCGAGCAGCGCCGCCTGGATGCCGCGGCCGGGATGCCGATGATGTCCGGCGAGGACGAGCGGCAGTTCGCCCGCGCCCTCATCGCCCAGGCGCTGGAGGAGCACGCTCGCGCCGAGATCACCGGCGGACGCGTCCCGCCGAACGCGGAGCAGGAGGAGGAGCTCGCCGCCGCGGTCCACGCGGCGCTGTTCGGCGTCGGCCGCCTGCAGCCGCTGCTCGAGGACGAGCGAATCGAGAACATCGACATCAACGGCTGCGACCGGGTCTTCATCGGCTATGCCGACGGCGGCGAGGTGCTGGGCGAGCCGGTGGCCGAGAGCGACGAGGAGCTCGTCGAGCTGATCCAGGTCCTCGCCGCGTACTCCGGCCTGTCCAGCCGGCCGTTCGACACCGCCAACCCGCAGCTCGACCTGCGGCTTCCGGACGGATCGCGGCTGTCGGCGGTGATGGACGTGACGCTGCGCCCCGCGGTGTCGATCCGGCGGGCGCGCATGGGCAAGGTGTTCCTCGCCGACCTGGTGGGGAACGGCACGCTGTTGCCGCAGACCGCGGCGTTCCTGGCCGCCGCCACCGCGGCGAGGAAGAACATTATGATCGCCGGGGCCACCAACGCGGGGAAGACGACCCTGCTGCGCGCGGTCGCGAACCAGATTCCCGCTGGGGAGCGGCTGATCACCGTGGAGCGCGCGCTGGAGCTCGGCATCGACCACTTCCCCGAGCTGCACCCGAACGTGGTCGCGTTCGAGGAGCGGCTGCCGAACAGCGAGGGCCAGGGCGCGATCACCATGGCCGAGCTCGTGCGCCGGTCGCTGCGGATGAACCCGAGCCGGGTGATCGTCGGCGAGGTGCTCGGCGACGAGATCGTGACCATGCTGAACGCGATGACGCAAGGTAACGACGGCTCGCTGTCGACGATCCACGCGAACTCCTCGCTGGAGGTGTTCAACCGCATCGCCACCTACGCGATCCAGTCCGCCGAGCGGCTCCCGGTCGAGGCGACGCACATGCTGATCGCGGGCGCGATCGACTTCGTGGTGTTCATCGAGAAGCACAACGACTACGCCCGTGGCGGCCGGCTGCGCCGGTTCGTCAGCAGCATCAGGGAGGTCACCGGCATCGACGGCCGGGTGCTGTCGAGCGAGGTGTTCACGCCCGGCCCGGACGGCCGCGCGGTGCCCCGCGCTCCGATCTCCTGCATCGCCGAGCTGGCCGAGCACGGCTACGACGCATTGCAGGGGGCGTGGTGAGCGGCAGCTACCCGGCGGACACGCTGCTGGCCGTCCTGGTCGGCGCGGTCGCGGGCGGCGGGGCGTTTCTGCTCATCGTCGCGATCCGCGGGCTACCGCCAGGGCCGCCGGGCTCCGATCGGCTCGGGCGGCTGGCCCGCGACGTGGTCGGTGTCCGCGGCGGAGTGGCCGTGGCGGCCGGTCTCCTGGCGCTCCTCGCCACCCGCTGGGTGGTGGCCGGGATCGGGATCGCCCTCCTGGCGTTCAGCTGGAACGGGCTCACCGGAGCCGGCGAGGAACGCAGGGCCCTGGCCCGGCTGGAGGGGCTGGCCACCTGGACCGAGTCGCTGAGGGACACGATCGCCGGCGCGGTCGGCCTGGAGCAGGCGATCCCGGCATCGATGCGGGTCGCCGCGCCGACGCTCGTCGAGCCGCTGGCCCGTCTGATCGACCGGCTGCACACCCGGATGCCGATGCCGGACGCACTGCGGAGGTTCGCCGACGACCTCGACGACCCGGGCGCGGACCTGATCATCGCTGGCCTGATCATCAACTCACGGCTGCGCGGTCCCGGGCTGCGGGACCTGCTTGGCTCGCTGTCCCAGTCGGTGCGCGAGGAACTCGACGCACGCCGCAAGGTCAACGCTGACCGCCGGTCCACCCGGCGCAGCGTCCAGATCGTCGTGCTGGTCTCCGTTGGCCTGGCGGTGGCGCTGGCCCTGCTCGATCACAAGTTCCTGGCCCCCTATGACGGCGCGCTGGGCCAGTTCGTGCTGGTCATCGTCGCGGCGATCTACGCAGCCGGGATCCTGTGGCTGCGCAGACTGGCCCGGTTCGAGACGCCGCAGCGGCTGCTGTCCGGCCCGACGCAGCTCATCGCCCCCGGCCCGGTGGCGCAGCCGACCGGCTCCGTCCCCGGAGGCCAGGCATGATCACAACTTTCGTCGTAGGGGCCGTGCTCGGCCTGGGGCTGTTCCTGCTGGGGCTCGCGCTGATCCCGCAGCGGGCCGGGCTGGCCAGGCGGCTGGCCGCGTTCGACGCGGCCCGGTTCGCCGCCACCCGTCCCGCGTACCGGAGCATCGCGGGCGAGAGCGAGTTCAGCCGGCGGCTGGGGAGCGCGCTGGCCAAGTTCTGCGCCGAGCAGGGCTGGGAATTCCGGTCGCTGCGCTCCAGCCTTTCGCTGGTCGGCAAGTCGTTCGAGAACTACCTGGCCACGAAGATCTTGCTGGCGGTGTTCGGGCTGATCTTCGCGCCGCTGGTGTTCGTACTGGCCGGGCTGGCCGGATTCAAGATCCCGATCGTCTTCCCGGTATGGGCGGGGCTGGTTCTGGCCCTGATCTTCTTCGTGCTGCCCGACCTGGAGCTCCGGCAGAAGGTCACCAAGCGGCGGCGTGACTTCCGGCATGCCGTGGGCGCGTTCCTCGACCTGGTCGCGATGAACCTGTCCGGCGGCCGCGGCATCCCCGAGGCGCTGATGGCCGCCAGCGAGATCGGGTCCGGCTGGGCCATGTGGCGGATCAGGGAGGCGCTGGTCAACGCCAGGATCACCGGCCAGACCCCCTGGCAGGCGCTCGGCGCGCTCGGCGAGGAGGTCAAGGTCGACGAGCTGCGCGACCTGGCCGCGGCGCTGAGCCTGGTTGCCGAGGACGGCGCCAAGGTGCGCGAGTCGCTCTCCACCCGGGCCGCGAGCCTGCGCCGGCGCGAGCTGGCCGACCTGCAGGGCGAGGCGGGCGAGCGGTCGCAGTCCATGCTGATCGCGCAGATGCTGCTCTGCGCGGCCTTCCTGGTCTTCCTCATCTATCCCGCGGTGCGGGTATTGCTCGGGTTCTAACGGAAGGGAAGGGCAATGCTGATTCAGCAGGTCCAGTTGGTGCGTGTTGTGCTGGGCGCTCGGATCGCCCGGCTCGCCGAGGCGCGCAGATCGCGCGATGTCGGCGCCTCCGCGATCGAGCTGGCGATCATCACGGCGATCCTGGTCGGTTTGGCGGCGTTGGTCCTCGGCATCATCATCCCCATCGTCACCAATCGCAGCACCGAGATCCAGACCAACAACGGCAAGATCCCGTAATGCCGAGCCCGCGTCCGGTGAGAATGTCCGCGCGCGGCATCCGCAGACGTCCGGAGCGAGACCGCGGCGCGAGCGCCATCGAGCTAACGATCCTGGCCCCGATACTGCTCGCACTGATCTGGCTGGCCATCCAGTACGCGCTCTACTTTCAGGGCCGTCAGGTAGCGCTGGCCGCCGCTCAGGTCGGCGACCGGGTGGCCAGGGAAGAAGCGGCCAGGGTGCCTGCCTGGCAGGCGAATGCCGTGAACCAGGCGGAGACCTACTACAACGGCCTCGGCACCAAGGTTCTCGGCAACGGCATCGTGGCGACGGCCCGCGCCATAGGAAACAACGAAGTGCAGGTCACGGTGACCGGCCAGGCGGCCTCCATCATGTTCGGGCTGAACCTGCGCATCAACGAGACAGCGGTCGGGCCCATCGAGTGCTTCCGGCCCGACCTGAACGGCGGCCAGCTATGCCCGGTTGCCTGAGGCAACGCGCCGAGCGTGGCTCGATGACGGTCGAATTCGTGTTGCTGGCGCCGCTCCTCATTGTCCTGATGCTGTTCCTCGTCCTGGCCGGTCGGGTGGTGGAGGCGCACGGTCAGGTGGACGGCGCGGCCAGGGACGCTGCCCGGGCCGCCTCGCTGGCTCGCAGCCTCGGCCAGGCGGATGTCGACGCCAGGGCGGCCGTGAACGCCGATATCAGAGGTGGCTGGTGCCAGAACGTCACAGTGAACGGGTTCACCCCGGGCAGCACCGCAGTGACAGTGACCCTCAACTGCTCGCTCGACCTGGCGTACCTTGGCGTCGGCAGCGTGACGATCAACGGCTCCGCGGTCGCCCCGCTCGACGAGTTCGTGGCCAGGACGTTCTGACGGAGCCAGACGTGCGGACTCACCTGAACCGGGCCGCCGCAGCCGACAGCGGCTCGCTCACGATCTTCGTAGTGGTTTTCGTGATGACCGCGCTGGTGCTGGCGAGCCTGCTTGTCGATCTCGGCAATGCGGTGAACGCGCAGGAGCGGGCGGCGGATCTGGCCGAGCAGGCCGCCCGTGCCGCGGCCGACACCATCGACATGGCAGCACTGCGCCGGGGTCAGGTCCAGATCGACACCGCCCAGGCCTGTAACAAGGCCGCGAATCTCATTCAGCACTACGACCAGATCAGCGGGGTTGATGCCACAATGACACAACCCTGTACGTTCCAGGGTCTGAGGCGGGTCACCGTTTTCGTCTCGGTCACGACGACGCCTCTCATCACGACGGCGTTCGGGAGCTTCACGATGAAGGCGCACGAGAGCGCGTGCGCCGAGTTCGGGATAGATCAGGGGGTGGGCTGCTGATGGCACCGCCGATTCCGGGTCTGAGGCGGCCGGCGCCGGCGGCACGCCGGTCGGCCGGTGATGTGCTGGCCGGCCTGCTGGCCGTGATCGTGCTGGTAGCGCTGACCGTTGGCGTGCCGCTCGGGCTGGTCACCGTGTTCGGGCTGCCGGTGCCGCACTCCAGGCCGGCGCTCTCGCTGCTCACCCACCAGCTCGACTCCCTCGCGATCATCAAGATCCTCACGGTGGTGATCTGGCTGGCCTGGCTGCAGCTGGTCTGGTGCGTGCTCGCCGAGATCCGGGCCGCGGTCCGCAACGCGGGCATGCCCGCCAAGGTCCCGCTGGCCGGCGGCACCCAGGCGATAGCACACCGGCTGGTCACCGCCGCCCTCCTGCTGTTCACGGCCACGGCGGCGCTGTCGCCGGCGTTCGGCCACCACGCCCCGCCGCGGCCCGCGGCCCCGGTCATCGCGACCGCCCACGCCCGCGTCGCCCAGCAGCCCGGGTTCTCCAGCGGCCCGGCCGCCGCCACCGACGCGGTCGGCGCCGAGGCGCTGTCGGCCCACCAGCCGGGGACGCAGAAGATCTACCTGGTGC
>DASYXX010000913.1:0-6257 GCA_035934395.1 Streptosporangiaceae bacterium | reverse complement strand
CTCGACGGTGTCGAACTCGCGGTCCCGCCAGTAACGCTCCTGGTACATCGGCCCGGCGGTGCCCAGGGTGAAGCGGGTGCCCTCCGGCGGCGGGTCGGCGCGGGAGTGCTTGCCGGAGAGCAGCCCGCCGGCGATCGGGTTGTAGGGAATGACGCCGATGCCCTCCTCGCGGCAGTACGGGAGCATCTCCCGCTCGATCTGCCGGAAGAGCAGGTTGTAACGGGGCTGGACGCAGTCGAGGCGGGCCAGCCCGAGCGTCTCGGTCCGCCCGACCGCCCGCACGAGCTGATAGGTGAGGAAGTTAGAGCAGCCGGTGTAGCGGACCTTCCCCTGGTGCACGAGGTCGTCCAGCGCGCCGAGGGTCTCGTCGATCGGCGTCGCCCGGTCGTACCCGTGCAGCTGATAGAGATCGATGTAGTCGGTCTGCAGGCGCCGCAGCGAGGCCTCGACCGCGGACATGATGTGCTTGCGGGAGTTGCCCGCGTCGAACGGTGCGGGCCCGGTCGGTGCGAAGCACTTGGTGGCGACGATGAAACGGTCCCGCTTGCCGCGCAGCCAGCGCCCGAGGATCTCCTCGGTGACCCCGCGGGTCGACAGGTCGCCGCCGAGCGGATAGGCGTCGGAGCTGTCGAGGAAGTCGATACCGCCCTCGGCGGCCCGGTCGAGAATGGCAACGGAGGAGGGCTCATCGCACTGGAGCCCGAATGTCATCGTGCCCAGGCACAGTCTCGAGACCTGCAGGCCGGTCCGGCCAAGTCGAGTATGTTCCACACCCGCACGTTATCGGTTCGCTGCCCGTGGACGGCCGGGCGGTCGGCTCCTATCGGGCACGGTCACGACGGCTGCGGCGCAAGCCCAGCGCACGCGCGCAGGCTGGCGTAATACGCCGCGGCTTGTCGCGCCGCCGCGCCTTGTTCAACGACTGGCTGGCCGGTGCTGGAGACCACCGCGGGGATGAATCGAGCGGTCAGCGGGCTATGCGGGTGCAGCGTGAGCTTGAGCACTCCGGTGGAGGTGCTGTAGGACCGCTCCCACCACAGGAAATTGCCCATGCCGTAGGCGACGAAGGTATGGCCGAGCCAGCCCGAGCCCTGCAGCATGTGCGCGTGCGCGCCGATGATGATGCTGGCTCCCGCGGCGGCCAGCTCCGGCGCCAGCGAGAGCTGGGCCGGGTCCGGGCACGCGTCGCCCTCCGTGCCCCAGTGCATGAACACGATGACGGTCCTGGCGAGGCGTCTGGCGGCCCGTACGGCGGCGAGCGTCTGGCTCAGGTCGATAGCGTTGGCCTCGCCGGGCCGGGTGCTGGTCGCCACCCAGGATGAGGCGAGCTCGGCCACCTGCGAGACCCCGACGATCGCGATCGTCATCCCCTTGATCGTCGTGACGTAGGGTGCCCATGCCGCGGCGGCGTTGGTTCCTACGCCTACGTAGGGGAAGCGGGCCGCCTTCGCCGCCGCGATGGTGTCCGCCAGGCCCACAGGTCCGTAGTCCAGGACGTGGTTGTTGGCCATCGTCACCATGTCGACTCCGGCGTCGCGGAGCGCGGTAAAGGCCAGGGGCGTGGTGCGGAAGTGATAGTTCTTCGGCTGCGACATCCCGCGCCCGGTGACCGCGGTCTCGAGATTCAGCGCGGTGAAGTCGGCCGACCGCAGGACCGACACGATCGGCCCGAACGCGGTCGCCGGGTCGCCCAGCAGCCGCTCCGTGCGCCCCGCGAAGTTCACGTCCCCGGCGAACGCCAGGGTGATGCTCGCGTCCGGGTCGTGCCTCCCGGCCTGGCCCGACTTTGGTGAAGCACTGCTCGCCCCATGCGAGGGGGCCGTTGTGCAGGCTCCCGCCAGGAGCACGGCCAGGATTCCGGGCCCGGCGGCGAGCAAACGCCAATTAACCACCAGCGTAGACTACGCTCTGTTGATATTCGACTACACTCAGGTACCGATGCAGTCGCTGAACCGGGCGGTGCCGCCCGCCGAGCGGGCTGTTACTCGCTTCCGGGCGCGGTGACGAAATCGATCAGCTCCTCCACCCGGCCGAGGAACTCGGGCTCCAGGTCAGCGAAGGACGCTACCGAGCGAAGAATGTGCTGCCAGGCCGCGGCGGTGCTCCGCGGCCACCCCATGCGCGCCAGCACGCCTTCCTTCCAGGGCTCGCCCGGCGGCACCCGCGGCCAGCCAGGGATCCCGATCACCGACGGCTTGACCGCCGCCCAGACGTCGATGAACGGGTGCCCCACGATCAGCACGTGCGGGGAGCTCACCTGGGCCGCGATCCTGGTCTCCTTCGAACCGTCGACGAGGTGATCGACGAGGACGCCGAGCCTGCGGGCGGGCCCGGGGGAGAACTCGGCGACGATCGCGGGCAGGTCGTCGATGCCCCCGAGGTACTCCACCACCACGCCGACGTCGCGCAGGTCGTCGCCCCAGATCTTCTCCACGAGCTCGGCGTCGTGGCGGCCCTCGACGTAGATCCGGCTCGCCCGTGCCACCTTGGCCCGGCTCGGCGGGGCGGCGATCGACCCGGACGCAGTCCGCGCGGGTCGGCCGTCCTCGCCGCGGCGCATCCCGTCCGGCCCGGCCGGCGGGCTCGGCCGGACCAGCATCACCGGCTTGCCTTCCAGCAGGAACGGCGCCGGGCCAAGCGGGAACACCCGGCGCCTGCCGTGCCGGTCCTCCAGCGTGACCGCGTTCTTCTCGCAAAAGACCACGGCACCGCAGAACTCGGCGGCGCTGTCCTCGACGACCAGCCCGTGCTCGGCGGCCACCCGCGCAATCTCGCGCTGCCCGGGTCGCCGCCGTTGCGGCGTGAGCACGTCCGGGCCGTACTGCTTGCTCCGCACTGTTTCCTCCCGCCCTCCCGCCCGGCCGCCCTCCCGCCCGGCCGCCCTCCCGCCCGCTGGCCGGCGCGGCTTCCTGATTCCCGCCGGAATGTACGGTACTGAGCCATGGCCGCCTGCGACCCGCGCCACGCGGGCCGGGCCGCTACTGCTCGTCTGCGGCGAGGATGTCGGAGATCCGGTCGACACAGTCCAGGAGTCATTCAGGCGGCGCGCCGGCGGACCAGCCAGACGGTCGCGGCGATCAGGAGCGCCGACAGCGCGAGCAGCCAGCCGCCCTCGATCCACTGGAAGGGCCAGAACTGGCTTGCCGGATGGTAGCTGGTCCACTGCGTGTAGCCGTGCGGGGTGAGGCACCCCGCGATGGCTTCGGCCTTCGGCTTGCCTTGTGGCCCGACCGGGCCCGCGGGGCCCGCCGGGCAGAACCGATTGAGGAGGCTGTCGGGCGGGAAGCCGGCGAACGCGAACTTGCCGCCCTTGGTCCACCACTGGCTCATTGTCCACACGGAAGTCGGCACGTTCAGGCTGCTGGTGACCAGCGGCGCCAGGTAGTGCTCGCGCAGGAACGTCCCGGCGGCGAACGCGACCCCAGCGTAGGCGGCCAGGGTGGCAGCGATGGCGGGGACGACGCGGCGGATGAGCACGCCGGCCAACGCGCCGATCGCAAAGGCGACAAGCGTCCAGGCGGCGAACGTGATCCCGCGCAGGTCGAACAGGCCGGGAGCGAACGGCGTCGCGTCGGACAGGCCCAGGTTCTGGTTGCTGGTGGCGAAGTACGGCTGGTAGTACCAGGACAACAGCACGGTGAGGGCTCCGGCAGCGGCGGCAAGCACGATCGCGAGCGGTACCAGCTTGGCGAGCGTCCAGCGCCACCGGCCGAAACCCTGGGTCCAGGCGTACCGGAACGTACCGGTCTCCAGCTCACGGGCCAGCACCGGCGCGCCGACGAACGCCCCGATCAGCGGGGGCACTGCCTGCAGCATGAAGCCATTCGACAGAAAGCCGTTCGTGCCAATGATGCTGACGCTCATGTCATAGCAGGCAGCTGTGGCGCCGCCTGCCGGGCGGCAGGCGGCGTTCGCGGCTGCGAAGACATGGTGCAGCTTAAGGCCGGCAAGCCACAGGCACACCGCGAGCGCGCCGAGGAACACGGCCACGCCGACCAGCCCCGTCCGGTGCTGCCGCCAGGTGACCCAGCCCATCCGCCGCCACGGCAGCCGTCGCGGGCCAACGTCCTCCTCCGGGATGGCGGCCATGGTCAGCGCGGTCATCTCGTCACCTCCGTAGTCTCGGCGCCCCTCGTTCTGCGCGCTGGTGAACAGCGCGACCATTCAGGCGGGGCGGCGGCGGACCAGCCAGACGGTCGCGGCGATCAGCAGCACCGACAGCGCGAGCAGCCAGCCGCCCTCTATCCACTGGAACGGCCAGAACCGGCTGGCCGGCTGGTAGGTCGTCCACAGCGTGTACCCGTGCTGCGTGAGGTAATCCGTCACCTCGAAAGACTGTGGGATCCCGCCTCCTTTCCCGCCGAGTTGTGCGGGGAGGACCTGGCCGAGCGCGGACTCGCTGACCGGTCGGCCGGCCTTGGTCTGCCACTGCTCGCTCAGGATCCACGCGGGGTCGGACACGAACACGTTGCTGCCCATCGTGGAGCCGGGGACGTTCGGGTTGCTGGTGACCAGCGCCCTGATGTAGTGCTCGCGCAGGTACAGCCCGGTCACGAGGCCGAGCCCGGCGGTGGCGGCCAGGGCGGCGGCGATCGCGGGGACCACCCGGCGGATGAGCATGCCGGCCAGGACGCCGATCGCGAAGGCGGCGAGCGTCCAGGCCGCGAACGCGACCCCGCGCAGGTCGAACACCGTGGAAGCGAGCGTGGTCTGGTTGCCGTCGGCGAAGAACGGCGCGTAGTACCAGGAGAGCAGCAGGCTGAATGCCCCGGCGGCGGCCGCCACGGCGATCGCGAGCGGCACGAGCTTGGCCAGCGTCCAGCGCCACCGGCCGAAGCCCTGCGTCCATGCGTACCGGAACGTGCCGGTCTCCAGCTCACGGGCCAGCACCGGCGCGCCGACGAACGCCCCGATCAGCGCCGGCACCCCCTGCAGCAGGGCCGCGATCAGCTCCGCTGTCGAGCCGTTTGCCTGGTTGAAATTGACGATCAGGGTCGCGCAGGTATTCGAGCTTGCCGGGTGGCAGGCGACCGCGGCGGCGTAGGCGTGGTGCACGTGAAGGCCGGTGACCCACAGGTACACCGCCAGCGCGCCCAGCAGCGCGGCCACCCCGGCGATCGCGATCCGGTGCTGCCGCCAGGTGACCCAGGCCATCCGCCGCCACGGCACCGGCCGCAGCCTCGCGTCCTCCGGACGGGCGGGCACGGTCAGCGCGGTCATCTCACCTCCGACGGCTCGCCAGTTTCAGCCGGCAGAGCCCGGCCGCGGGCCGGGCCGGGCAGCGCCGCGGCGCCGGGCTCGCGCAGGTAGGCCAGGGCGAGTTCCTCCAGGCCGACCGGGTGCGCCTCCCAGCCCGGCGGGACCGGATCGTGGGCGCCGGCCCGGACCAGCATGTGGGCCTGGGCCGAGGCACGGCG
Source organism: Streptosporangiaceae bacterium (assembly GCA_035934395.1). GTDB lineage: Bacteria > Actinomycetota > Actinomycetes > Streptosporangiales > Streptosporangiaceae > JASHPR01. Next base: position 840 of record DASYXX010000913.1, on the reverse strand, counting down.
GAGGTGCACCACAGGCCGCTCCGCATACTTGTCGGCCTCGGCGGCCGGGCCGGTCAGCAGGCGGTGGCCGGCGAGCAGGTCGTCGACCTCCCCAGCCACCTGCACCTGGCCACGCGACAGGAGGATCAGGTAGTCGGCTACCCGCTCCAGCTCGGCCAGCACGTGCGAGGACAGCAGTACCGACACGCCGTCGTCGGCCGCCGCCATCAGCACGATGGCCATGAAGTCGTGCCGGGCGACCGGGTCGAGCATCGCCACCGGCTCATCCAGCACCAGCAGCTTCGGTCGGCGGGCCAGCGCCATGGTCAGCGCGAGCTGCGCCTGCTGGCCACCGGACAGCTTGCCCGCCTTCCGCTTGAGCGGAATGCCCAGCTCGCCCAGCCGGGTTTCCGCGTAGCGCTGGTCGAAGCGGCGGTTCAGGTTGCGGGTCAGGTGCAGCATGTCCGCGGCGGACAGGTTCTTGTACACCGGCGTGTCCTGGGCGACGAACGCGATCTCGTCCAGCGCGGCCAGCGACCCGGGCGGCCAGCCGCCGAGCACGGTCACGGCGCCCGCGGACGGCGTCACCAGGCCGACCGCTAGGTTCAGCAGCGTGGTCTTGCCGGCGCCGTTCGGGCCGACCAGCGCGGCCACGTGCCCGGCGGGGACCGCCAGCGTGCACTCGCGCAGCGCCCAGGTCCGGCCGTAGCGCTTGCCCAGGCCGCTGGCCTCCACCACGTTCACGTTCATGCGACGCCCTCCGTTTCGCCGCCCGCCGGGCGGGCTGAGCCGCCGCGGCGGTCACCGAAATCCCGCAGCGTGCTGGTGAACAGCGCCGCGATGCCGTCCTGGTCCAGGCCC
>DASYXX010000860.1:0-2686 GCA_035934395.1 Streptosporangiaceae bacterium | reverse complement strand
AGGCGTCGGCATCGATGCCGTAGTGCGAAACCCCGCGGTACAGGTGGGTGTGCAGGTCGACCAGGCCGGGGACGACGATCAGCCCCGACGCGTCAAGTTGTGTTGCCTCGCTGGCGTGCCCGCCGATGCCGGTGATCACGCCGTCGCCGTTGAGAACGCTGGTCAGCGCGTCAATGCCCTGGCCCGGGTCGAGAACCCGGCCGCCGACGACGGCCAGGTCGCTCAGTGTTTTCCGGCTCACAGGAGCCCTTCGGCTTCCATCGCTGGCAGCGTCGCGGCCAGGGCGTCAGCGGTGCGCTCCAGGTCGCTCTGGGTGTGCGCGGTGCTCAGGAACCCCGACCCGTGGAAGAGGTGCACGCCCTCGCGGAGCATGCCGCAGTGCAGCGCGGTGGACAGCAGCCGGGGCAGGCCGGCCTTCAGAGCCGCGGGGTCGCGGTCTTCGGGTGCTTGCGGCCCGAACAGCAGGTGGAACACCGAGCTCTCGCCGTAGGCGCGACCTTCGACGCCGCATCGTTCGAACACGGAGGTGAGCTCGGCGCGCAGCGCGGCCGCGAGCCTGGCCGCCTGCTGCTGTGCCTCGCCCGAGGCTGCCAGGCGGAGGGTGGCGACGCCAGCCGCGGCCGACAGGGGGTGGGCGTTATGAGTACCGGGATGCGTGACCCGCCGCGGGTCGTCGCGCAGCCCGCCCAGATGGTCCATGACGGCCGCGCGCCCGCAGACCGCGCCGCCGGGCATCCCGCCCGCCAGGACCTTGCCCAGCACGGTGAGGTCGGGGAGGACCCCGGCGACCTCCTGTACCCCGCCGGGCGCCCAGCGGAAGCCGGTAACGACCTCGTCGTAGACCAGCAGCGTGCCGGTGTCGTCCGCCAGCCCGCGCGCGGCGGCCAGGAACCCCGCGGGCAGCGGCACCGTGCCCCAGGCCGCGCCCGACGGCTCGAGGATGAACGCGGCGACGTCGCCGGCCCGCAGCGCCCGCGCCAGGACTCCGGCGTCGGCCGGGATCACGGTCACCGAGCCGGAGACGTCCGGGGGGAGCCCGGCCGTGTCCGGGGTGTCGAACGGCGGGTCGGCGCCGAGGGCGGCCTGGTCGTGCCAGCCGTGGAAGTGCCCGCCGAGCTTCACGATCCTGCCGTGCCCGGTAACCGCGCGGGCGAGCCGGAGCGCCAGCAGCGACGCCTCGGTACCGCTCGAGGTGAAACGGACCCGCTCAGCCGAGGGCACGAGCTGGATCACGGCTTGCGCCCAGTCGCTCTCCAGCTCGTGGCACGCACCCGGGTGAAACGACCGTGCCGCCTGCTCGCGCACCGCGGCGACGACCTCCGGGTGGGAGTGCCCGGCCAGCAGCGACCCGTGGCCCATGACGTAGCAGACCAGCTCGTGCCCGTCGAGGTCCCATTTGCGCGAGCCCGCGGCGCGCGCGACGGCCAGCGGGAACGGCTCGGCCAGCCGCACGTCGTGGGTCACCCCGCCGGGCAGCAGGCCCCGGGCCCGGGCGCTGAGCGCCTCGGACCGGGGATTCTCCCTGGCCCAGGCGTCCGCGATGGTGCCCCCGGGTGAAGATCGGTTGCTCTGCTCCCTATGCTGGCGCAACACGGGATCACGGTACTTGATGCGCTGGGAGGGCCGGAGATGAATGAGTCGGCCGGCCCGGTGCGGGACTTCGTCGGGTACGGACGGCGCACCCCGGCGGTCCGGTGGCCGGGCGGGGCCAGCCTCGTGGTGAACATCGTGGTCAACTACGAGTCCGGCGCCGAGTACTCGCTGCCCGACGGGGACCGCAGGAACGACTCCTGGGGCGAGTACTCCTACCAGATCGGCCCGCAGGTCAGGGACCTGGGCACCGAGACCCACTTCGAGTTCGGCTCCCGCGCCGGGATCTGGCGGCTGGCCCGGCTGTTCGACCGGTACCAGGTGCCGGTCACGGTCGGCGCGTGCGGGCGCGCCCTGGAGCGCAACCCGGCCGTCGCCGAGTGGATCAGCGAGGCGGGCCACGACGTGCTCGCCCACGGCTGGCGCTGGGCCGAGGTCTCGGAGATGACCCGCGAGCAGGAGCGCGACGACATGCGCCGGGCCGTCGAGTCGATCGAGCGGCTCACCGGGCAGCGCCCGCTCGGCTGGTACGCGCGGTCGTTCCCCAGCGTGCACACCAGGGAGCTGGTGGCCGCCGACGGCGGCTTCCGCTACGACTCCGACGCCAGCAACGACGAGCTGCCGTACTTCGCGTTCCTGCGTTCCGGCGCTCCGTTCCTGGTGGTGCCCTACTCGAAGGTCTACAACGACAACCGGTACCTGCTGAACCCCACGTACGCGACGCCGCGCGACTTCTTCGAGAACCTGCGGGCCGCGGTGGACTTCCTGTCCGAGGAGGCCGCCGCCGGCTACGGGGCCAAGATGATGACGGTCGGGCTGCACGAGCGCTGGAGCGGGCAGGCCAGCCGGGCCACGGCGATCCGTGACTTCGTCGAGTACGTGCAGTCCCGCCCGGACGTCCGGTTCATGCGGCGGCTGGACATCGCCACGTGGTGGCTGGACCACCACGCCGAGTGGGAAGGGTGACGGTCCGTGAGAGCGGTCGTATTTGCGGGGCACGGGGGCAACGAGGTCGTCCGGCTGGAGCAGCGCCCGGACCCGGTTCCAGGGGCCCACGAGGTCCTGGTGGCCGCCCGTTTCGCGGGCATCAACTGGG
>DASYXX010000819.1:0-2791 GCA_035934395.1 Streptosporangiaceae bacterium | reverse complement strand
CAGCCCGGCCCCGCCTTCCAGCCCGGCCCGGGCGGCCCGCCGGTCCCGGCCGTCCCGCCGGCCTCGCAGGGTGACGAGCTTGTCGAGGCGTTCCGCATCCTGATCCCGGTCGGGAGCTGGCTCAAGAACCCCGGCTGGCGTCAGGGCCTGCGGCTGCTGGTGATCGCGTACGCGCTGCTCCCGCTGATATTCATCGCGGTGCTGTCGACGTCGAGCAACCTGCAAACTCCCGGCTGGGCCTACGGCCTGTACATCGCCCCCATCTGGGCGATCGGCTTCTACCTGCTGATCCGCCCCGGGCCGATCCGGCGGCTGGAGATCCAGATCGCCGTGGGGATCATCGTCTGGACCCTGGTGTGGCTGAACGTCGTGACGATCAACATCAACGACCACCTGGGCACGGCCGGCCGGCCGCTGAGCTTCTCCGCCGCGCTCGGCGTCGGGTTCAACGAGGAGATAACGAAGGCGCTGCCGGTCCTGCTCGCCGGCCTCATCCTGCTGAAGTTCCGCTCGACCAAGCTCGACGCCCGGATGTGGATGTGGCTCGGCACCATAGCCGGGCTCACGTTCGGCGTCGCCGAGGCGGCCCTCTACACCTCGCGCGAGATCGTGGTCATCCACGTCGCGCAGGCCCCCAACGAGGCGGTCGCGGCGATCCTCGGCTTTGCCGAGCGGGTGTTCGTGGACGGCTTCCAGCACGCCGTGTGGGCCGGGATCGCCGGGTTCTTCATCGGGATGGCCGTGAACTACCGGCGGCGGCGGATACCGCTCATCATCCTCGGCGTGACAATCCCGGCGCTCCTGCACGCGCTCAACGACTGGAGCGCGGGCGCGTTCAACTCGTACTGGGTGTGGATCCTGATCCAGGCCTTCTCGCTGCTGCTGTTCCTCGGCTACACGATGTCGGCGGGGACGATCGAAAGCCAGGTCCGGCAGACGCCGATGTTCCGCCATGGCGAGTCGATGATCATGGAAGCGTTCGCGGAGCGGAAGGAGGCGTGACCGGCGGTCACGCGTCGCTGCCGTAGAGGCCGGCGCGCCGCTGCTCGCGTATGAGCTGGGCGAACGCGCGCGCCTGGATGGTCTCGTCGGTCTCGGTGAGCCGGCACAGCAGCAGCTCGGGCTCCGGCGTGGCCGGCGGGCCCGTGATTGGCGGTGCAGCCCGGCGGGCCTCGGCGAGCACCTCGCCCGCCGGCGAGATGACCTTGCTGGCGCCGAGCAGCGTCCCCGAGGCCGTGGTCCCGCACTGGTTGACCAGCACCCACCATTGCCCGTTGGCCAGCGCGGCGCCCGGGTAGTAGCGATCCCAGTAGGCCCGGGTCTCCCACTCGTAGGCGGAGGGCAGGATGACCAGCTCGGCCCCGCGCGCCGCGAGCGCCTGCCCGACCTCGGGGAAGTCGCCGTCGAAGCACACGATCACCGCGACGTGCCCGAGCTCGGGATCGCTGAACGAGGTCAGCCGGTCACCAGGCGCGAAGACCGCGTCCTCGCCGGTCGGGCGGTACAGGTGGGCCTTGCGGTGCCGCGCGACGAGCGCGCCGTCCCGGTTGAAGACCACCGCGGTGTTATAGATCAGGTCCCCGTCGCGCTCCGGTACGCTGCCGGCGAAGACCCAGAGTCCGTAACGTAGCGCCAGAGAGCCGAGCACCTCGGTGCGCCTGCCCGGCAGTGGTTCCGCCGCCGCCGCAGCGTCGCTGGCCAGCGACGCCAGGTCGTAGCCGCAGGGCCAGAGCTCCGGCAGCACGACCAGGTCGGCCCCGGCCGCGGCCGCGGCGCCGATCCAGTGCCGCGCCGCGTCCAGGTTGCCCGCCGGGTCGCCCGGCGTGGCCAGCCACTGCGCGGCCGCGACCAGCAGCCCGTCGGTGCGGGCCTGCGTTCTGTTCATTGGATCCCCTTCACACGTGCCGTCGCGGGTCGGCCGGCCGGGACGCTGTCGGGTCAGCCGGGCCGGGCGCGCCCGCGTCCAGGCCCAGGAACCCGCGCAGCCAGGCCCTGGCGTTGATCCCGAGGTCCGGGAGGTAGTACCCGCCCTCCTGGATCACCACGGTCGGCAGGCCCAGGCGCTCGACCTGCCGCCCGGCGCGCCGGAAGCCCTCGGTGGTCAGCCCCAGGTCGCAGATCGGGTCGAGGCGGTAGGTGTCCAGGCCCAGCGAGACCACCAGGCCCGCCGGCCGGCTCGAGCCGATCACGTCGAGCGCGGCGTCGAGCACCGCGAGGTACTCCTCGTCCCCGCAGCCCTCGGCCAGCACGAAGTTGCGGTTGGCGCCGACGCCCTGGCCGTGCCCGGACTCGGCGGCCCGCCCGGTGAAGTAGGGAAACGCGCGGTCCGGGTCCGCGTGCAGCGATGCATAGCAGACGTCGGGAGCGTTATAGAAAATCTGCTGCGTTCCGTTGCCGTGATGGTAATCGACGTCGAGGATGGCCACCGGCGCCTGCGCCGCCTCCCGCATCGCGGCCGCGGCGGCCGCGGCATTGTTGAAGTAGCAGAACCCGCCGATCACCGAGCGGCCTGCGTGGTGCCCGGGCGGCCGGCACAGCGCGTAGGCGGCGCGCTCCCCGCCCAGCACGGCGTCGAGCGCGGACAGGGCGACGTCGACGGCGGCACGCGCGGCCGCGTAGGTGCCCTCCACGACCGGCGTCATCGTGTCGAAGCACCAGTACCCGACCCGGGCGAGCGGCGACGAGACGGGCTCGCCGAGCCCGGCGCCCAGCCCCGGGTGGGCCACCGTGTCGGGAAGCACCTCGCGGGTGGGGGACTGCTCGCGGCACTCCGCCCACGCGCCTTCCAGCC
>DASYXX010000777.1:0-3714 GCA_035934395.1 Streptosporangiaceae bacterium | reverse complement strand
GGCTGGAGGAGCTTGACTACATCGAGCGCGTCGCCGATCCCGGCGATCGCCGCGCCCACCAGGTGCAGCTCACCCCGGCCGGACGGGACGCGGCCGACCGCATCCGCGCGGTCAGCCAGCGGCGAGTGCACGACGCCCTGGCTCACTGGTCGCCGCAGGACCGCAGCCAGCTCGCCATCCTGTTCCACCGCATGGTCGACGACTTCCTCGCTCACGCTCCGGACGAGACCGGAGGCACAACGTAACTGCCGGGATCAGCGATCGCACCAGCCGTGCCCGGCGACGGCTGATCGACGCCCGAGCAGGCATGGCCGCCTCCCACCCGCCGACGGCCCGCCCGTTATGCGGCTTTCTGACACGCGCCTGGCGCCGACCTGGACGGCTCGTTGACAGAACCGGATCCGGTGTGTCACGGTACATACATCGTATAGTTAGTTTATGTTGTACGTAGGCTGAGGAGCCATGCCCGCCCGCGAACGTCCGGCCTTGAGCGTTGCCGAAAAGGGCTTCGTGCTGAGCTGCCAGGCTGCCATCCGCTACATGATCCTCGGCGAGGAGCAGCGGGCCGCGGCCACGCTCAGCGATCTCAGCTCCGCCCAGCTGGAACGGCTGCACGCCGCGGCCCGGCGCCTGGCCCGGTCCGCCGAGGAGTCGCTGCGCGGGCGCGGGATCGTGGCCGACGGGGCCGGGGGTCGCCGGGGCGTGGAGTAGCGACCGGGGTCGCCGGCAGGCGGCGCGTTAACATTACTGTTCTTAATCTGCGGGACCGGATCGCGGCGGCGGAAGGGGGCCGGCATGGCCAGGCGCGCGCCGCAGCCGGTGCTGCGCGTGGTCTTGACCCGTGAGCTGATCGTCCATGCCGCGGTCGAGCTGGTCGAGCGCGAGGGCGCGAGGGCGCTGTCGATGCGCGCGGTGGGGGCCGAGCTCGGCGTGAGCGCCATGGCGATGTACCGGCACGTGCCGAGCAAGGACGCGCTCATCGAGGGAATTGCGCGGTACGTGATGGCGGGCCTCGACGTGCCCGAGGGCCCCGCGACCGACTGGAAGGCCGGGGCGCGGGCGCTGATGCGCGCGTTCCGCGCGATCGCCCAGGAGTGCCCGCGCAGCCTGGCGCTGGTCGTGGCGAGCAGGATCGCGATCCCGGTCGGGCTGCGCGCGATCGAGCGGGCCCTCACCCTGTGCGCCGAGGCCGGCCTGGACGGTCCGACGTCGGTGCACGTGACACGGGCGATGATGGCCTACGCGCTGGGCTCGCAGCTGCGGGAGGCCACGCAGGGCCGGTCGCCGGACCGGCAGGACGGCGGGCCGGACGCCGACTTCGAGTTCGGCCTCGAGCTGTTCCTGTCCGCGATCGAGTCGATGGTGGAGCGCGCGCCCTGAGGGCTTCACCGGTGCGCGCGGGGCAGCCGGTCCAGCGCGGACAGCAGCATGTCCAGTCCGCAGTCGAAGTCGGCGTCAGTGTCGGGCCGCGTGAGCTCGCCGGACAGGGCGATCGTCCGGGGGAAATGGCCGGGGTCGGCCTGGATGATCCGCGCGGCGGCCTCGGGAAACACGTCGGGCATCCGCAGGGCGCCGCCGCGCATCATCTCGGAGCCGATCGCGTACGCCATGACGGCCCGCAGCGCCCGGACCGAGGTCTCGCCGTCGAACCCGGCGGCGGCCAGCAGCATCAGCACGCGCTCGGCGGCCTGCCACGTGAACACCAGGTCGAGCCCGCTGGTGAGCACCAGGTGCATGCTGCGCGGGTACCGGCGGGCGGCCGCGCGGAAGGCGTCGACCATCGCGCGGGCGTCGAGCTTCCAGTCCCGGCCCGGATCAGCCTCCTCCTCGGGGGCGTCCAGGTCGGCCAGCACGGCCTGCGCGACGCCCTCGATGAGCGCGTCCCGGTCGGGCACGTGGTTGTACAGCGACATGACGCCCGCGCCGAGCTCGGCGGCCACCTTCCGCATCGACAGGGCCCCGGCGCCGTCGCGCTCGATGATCGTGATGGCGGCCTGCACGATCAGCTCCCGCGACAGGCTCCGCCGTTCGGCGGGGCGGACCGCGCCCTTGCCGCCCATCCTCGCCTCCCGTGCCAGCGCCGCCTGGACCTGCCCGTCCGCGACCCGCCCCGTCACGTTAGCAGCGCGGGACGGGCGACCACACTTGGCGAACACCATTCTACGTACGCGATACATATTGTTTATGTCGTACGTCCTGTGGCACCGTATACGGGACCGCCACGCGGCCCAGGGAGGTGCCATGAGCGCTGGGGTCGCCGCCGGCGTTGGGGACGCCGGCCAGGAAAGCCGGGAAGGCTGGCGTGCCTGACCGGATCGTCATCGTCGGCGCCGGCATCGCCGGCGCCACCGCCGCGATGACTCTCCGCAGCGAGGGCCACCGGGGCGACATCGTCCTGATCGGCGCCGAGCCCGAGGAGCCCTACCGGCGGCCGGCGGTGTCGAAGGCGCTGCTCGCCGGGCTCTCACCGCCGGAGCTGATCCGGCTGAAGCCGCCCGGGTTCTGGGACGCCCAGGGCATCGAGCTGCGCACCGGAGTGGCCGCCACCGCCGTCGACCGCCAGCGGCGCCTCGTCACGCTGGCCGACGGCCGCGGCGTCGCCTATGACCGCCTGCTGCTCGCGACCGGCGGCAGGCCCCGGTCGGCGCCCGGCATTCCGGTGCTGCGGACCCTCGCCGACGCCCTCGACCTTCGCGGCCGCCTGGCCAGGCGCCGGCGCCTGGTCATCATCGGCGGCGGCCTGATCGGGCTGGAGGCGGCCGCCATCGCGCGGTCCCTGGGCGCCGACGTGACGATCCTGGAAGCGGCCAACCAGGTGCTGGGACGGGTGCTGCCGGACTGGATCGCCGCTCATGTCGCCGAGCTGCACCGCAGCCAGGGCGTGCACCTGTATCTCGGGGCCACGGTCGGCGAGGTTGGCGCCACGGCGGACGGCGGCTACTACGCGGCCGGGCCGAGCCTGTACTGGCTCGCCGACCTCGTGCTGACCGCGATCGGCACCGACCCCGAGACCGCGCTGGCCGGGCAGTCCGGCCTCCTCGTTGACGACGGGATCGTGGTGGACGAGTACCTGGCCACCTCCGACCCCGACATCTACGCCGCCGGAGACGCGGCCCGGACCCCGTCCGGGCGCAGCCAGAACTGGCCCGACGCACAGCAGCAGGGCCTGACCGCCGCCCGAAACATGCTCGGCCACGCTGTCCGCCACACCGGCGCCGGCTGGTGCTGGTCCGACCAGTACGACCTGACCCTGCAGATCTGCGGCGACCTCACCGCGATGCCCGCCGTCGATGGCAGCCTCGCCGCGCGCGACGCCACTGTCATCTTCTGGCGCGAACGAACGCCGGCCGGCGTGGTCTGCCTGAACCGCCCGCACGACTTCGACAACCTCAGGAAGCAGATCAGCGCCGATCTCGGTGAAGCCAGGCCGGCCCGCGCCCGATTAGGTGCCATGTAACGCTTGGCGGCGGGGCGGGCACTCGGACCGTCAGCGTCGGCGTGGCCTGGGCGGACGGAGCCTGGCGTTCAGCCGCCAGGCCGCCATCGCGAAGCACCCGGCGGTCAGCAGCGCGAGGGCCGCGATGTCCCGGAACCGTGCCCGCGGAGGCGCGGTCAGCCGGCGACATCGCGTCGCGTTCGCCGCTTTCGGCATGGCAGCCTCCTAAGGCCGGTAAAGTTACCGGTGAAGGGGAGTAGTCCCTCGTCGGCTGGCCG
>DASYXX010000770.1:0-1734 GCA_035934395.1 Streptosporangiaceae bacterium | reverse complement strand
GTGGTTGGGCGAGACCGCGGGGTCGACGATGTTGCTGTCGCTGTCGGGCGTGCAGGTGGACACCTGTTCCGGGTAGGACTGCGTGGCGCACAGCGCCATGCCGAACCAGAGCGCGCCGTTGAGCTCGAACTGGTAGGACTTTCCGGGCGTGGTCGGGTTGGCGTGCGAGGGGTCGTGCGGCAGCCGCACCGAGTAGGTCATGTGGTTTCCCGACCCGGGGATATTGGAGTAGAACGCCGCGGCGGGCTCGTCGTGGCCGACGTACTCCGACCCGAAGACCTCACTGGGATTGGCCACCTCGGCGCACGTGGCGCTGTACGCGCAATTGATCGCCGCGTGCCGGGCCGCGCCCGCAGCGGGAGCGGCACCGGCGACGCTGACAGCCGCCAGCGTCGCGCCGGCTATTAAGAGGGATCCGGGAATAGCAACCAGCCGTACCAGTTTCATACTACGCTCCGCACAGAGCCGGTCACCGGCTGGGCACGTCCCAGCACGCCGATGTGCCGAACTCCCGGGGGGGAGCGTAGCACCGGAACGGAAGCCCGGGGAGGGGCCTGAATTGGCCGGTTTCATTTCAGCGGGTAAGCCGGCGTCGGGCCGCCCGCGGCGGTAGGGCATATTGTGCCGAAGCCGGAATGACCCCGCGGAGAGCCCATGACGGAGATCCCCGTTCCCACCGCTGACCTGGTTGACAGGTACGGTCCGGAGCTGCGCGTGTGTGAAACCCAGTTCCGCCAGTTCGGGGGGCGCCGCAGCTTCGCGGGCCCGGTGCGCACGGTCTCCTGCCGCGAGGACAACGGCCTGCTGCGAGACCTGCTGCATACCCCCGGCCCGGGCAGCGTCCTGGTCGTCGACGGCGCCGGGTCCCTGCGCGCGGCCCTGGTGGGCGACCTGATCGCGGGCGCGGCGCTCGCCAACGGCTGGGCCGGCCTGGCCGTGCACGGCGCGGTCCGCGACAGCGCGGCGTTGTCCGGGCTCGAACTCGGCATCAAGGCACTGGGCACGAACCCGCGCCGGAGCGCGAAGGCAGGCGCCGGCGCGATCGACGTGCCGGTCACCTTCGGCGGGGTCACGTTCTACCCCGGTGACATCCTGCACGCCGACGACGACGGGATCGTCCTGCTCCCCCGGTCTGTCACGGCCTGAAGCGACCGCCCCGGTTCATGCCGAGAAGTCACAACCGCGCCCGGGCGCTCGCCGTATAGTGACGCACGGCGCATCGCGGCGTCCGTGCGGAATCCAGTGGGCAGCACCCAGCAGCAAGGAGAACATCAGACCGATGGCAGAGACGCTTCAGGAGATCCTGCTCGCACCGGACACCAAGCCCAAGGTGACGGCCGACTGCTTCACGCTGATCGACCAGGAACTCGCCGACAAGTCAGGGGTCTCCGCGACCGCGGTCAAGCTCGCTTACAAGACCGTGAAAAGCTTCGCGCCGGGCTACTTCCGCGAGAAGGTCGATGAGATGCTTCCGCAGATAGTCGAGAAGCTCGAGCCGTACTGGGCGGACTTCAGCACCTCCGGCAGCGCCGAGTTCGGCGACTACCTGGCCAAGCGCGGCGACGAGGTGTCGGAGTCCCTGCTCTCGGTGACCGACGGCATGGCCGCGGTCTCCAATCGGCCCACGATCATCAAGGCGTACCGCACCGTCCGCGGCGGCGCAGCCAAGCACGTCGAGGCCGCGCTCCCCCGCCTCGGCGCCCTGGTGCTGAAGTACGCGGCCTGACCAAGGCC
>DASYXX010000764.1:0-2677 GCA_035934395.1 Streptosporangiaceae bacterium | reverse complement strand
GAGCTCGGCATCGCCGACCGCCTGGCCGACGGCCCGGTGAGCTGCTCCGAGCTGGCCGCCGCCACCGGCGCGCACGAGCCGTCGCTGTACCGCGTCCTGCGCCTGCTCGCCGCCCTCGGCGTGTTCGGCGAGGCCCGGCCTGGGTCGTTCAGCCTGACCGTCCTCGGCGACCGGCTCCGGTCCGGCGCGCCCGCCTCGATGCGGTCCTGGGCCCTGATGCACGGCCGGATCGCGGGCCGGCCGTTCGAGCACATCCTGCACGCGGTGCGGACCGGGCAGCCGGGATTCGATGCCGCCTACGGGATGTCCCTGTTCGAGTACCTGGCCGGGCATCCCGAGGACGCCGCCGTGTTCGACGCCGCGATGCTCGAGCGGACCGCGGCCTTCGCCCCGTCGGTGGCCGCCGGCTACGACTTCTCCGAAGCCCGCACCGTGGTCGATGTCGGCGGCGGGCGCGGGATCCTGCTCGCCGAGATCCTGCGGGGAAACCCGCACCTGCAGGGCACGCTGCTCGAGCTGCCGGACGTGGCCGCCGGCGCGGGTGCCGTGCTGGCCGAGGCGGGCGTCACGGATCGTTGCGAGGTGGTCGCTGGCGACTTCTTCGACGGCGTTCCGGCCGGCGCGGACTGCTACATCCTGGCGAACGTGCTGCACGACTGGGATGACGCCAGGGCGGCGGAGATCCTGGCCGGCTGCCGCAGGGCGGTCACCGGGCACGGCCGGGTGCTGATCGTCGAGCGCCTGATCCCGGACGACCCCGCCCAGGCGGTCCCGGTCCTGCTGAGCGACATCAACATGCTCGTGCTCTCGCCCGGCGGGCGGGAGCGGACGAACGCCGAGTACGCCGCGCTTCTGCGCGCGGCCGGGCTGCGCCCGGGCCCGATCCGGCCCGTCACCTTCCCCTACGGCATCATCGAGGGCCTGGCGGGCGCAGGATGACCGCCGCGCCGCGGCTGCCGTGCATGATGGGGACGCCACCCTGCGGCTTCCGCGGTCAATCGACCGGTCACGCGGACATCCCCCCGTGGTTGCCTCACCGCTGACGGGATACGGTCAGCTCGTCAGGAACGCCAGCCAAGGGGTCTTGGTGGAGGAGCGACGAGCAGCCCGTGACGGCCACGACGACCACGATCCAGGGTCATCGCACGCCCCCACCGAGCCCGATGCCCGGTTCACGCTGGCCAACGAACGCACGTTCCTGGCCTGGAACCGGACCGCGCTCGCGCTGGTGGTCGCCGGGCTGGGCATCGTGCAGCTGCTCCCGCCGTTTCCCGGCGTCCCGTGGGGTCGTCATGTGCTCGGCCTTCCGCTGATCGCGCTCGGTGCGGCCGTGTCCGTCATCTCCTACGGCGAGTGGCGGCGAACCCAGGCGGCCCTGCGCCGTGGTGCTCCGCTGCCGCGGTCGGTGCTGCCCCGGGTGCTGGCGGGCACCATCGCCGGGATCGCTGCCCTCTCGGCGGCGGTACTGCTGGTATCGGCGGCGCGGTAGGGAGGCGCCGTGATTCCTGAGGACATGGAGCAGCTGGACCCCGGCCTGGCGCGGGAACGTACCAAGCTGGCATGGGCGCGGACCGCCATCGCCTTCGCCGCGGTCGGCGGGGCGATCCTGAAGAAGGAACCGGTCGCGGGCCTGATCGTGCTGGCCATGACCCCGATCATCTGGGGGCTTGGCCGCTTCGTGGGGCATACCGCCGGGCGGCCCGAGCTGCAGCCCCGCCGGCTGCTTGCCGTCACCGTGACGGTCGTCGCGGTGTCCGTGCTCGCGATGGTCATCGCGTTCGTCGGCCATCCTCCGACGAGCCTGAGAGACGTGCTGCCGCTGCACGGGTAGGAACGACCCGCACCCCAGAAGGAGGGCAACGCAGTGACCGACGCGGGCATCCTCACCAAGATCAGCCCCCGGTCGGTGGCCGACACGGTCACGCGGTTCACCGGCATCCTGGGCGCGAAGCGCGTCAGGGTCTTCGACGTGATCGACCAGGCCGCCGCCGCGCGTGAGGTCGGGCAGGAGCTGCGCGACACCACGCTGGTGATCTTCGGCAGCCCCGCGGCGGGGACGCCGGTGATGGCCGCCGCGCCGCTGGCCGCGCTCGACCTGCCGCTCAAGGTGCTGATCTGGGACGACGCCGGGCAGACCAAGGTCACCTACGTCGCCCCCGCCGAGCTCGCCGCCCGCTACCAGCTCGGCCCCGACCTGGAGAAGAACCTCGAGGCGATCAACCCGCTCACCGACGCCCTGGTCGCCCCGTAGGCTCACCAGTAGATGATGATCCCGAAGGTAGGTATCCAGGCCGAGGGCAGATACGTGATTCTCCCGGTGGCCAGGTCGAGCCGGGCCAGCCTGAACGGCGGGCCCTTCGAACCCGTCTGCTGGATCTGCAGCAGCAGGTGGCGCACGGACGGGTCGGCAGCGACGAGACCGGGCTGCCCCGCCGGTGCTCTCACCAGCCGCGACCGTCCCGTGGCAAGATCGACCACGCGAACCTGCCCGGCCTCCGGGAAAGTGGGGGCCTTGGGGTAGGTGGTGAAGTACACGGCACTGCCGTCCGCGGAGACGGCGGCGAAGGAGATCCAATCCGACCGGCCGAACTGAGCTGCACGTGCCACGGTACGACCGCGTTCGGCGACGTTGCCGGGCGCGGCGTCGGTGGGCATGACCCTGACGACCGAGGAGTTC
>DASYXX010000753.1:0-2541 GCA_035934395.1 Streptosporangiaceae bacterium | reverse complement strand
GTCGAGATGGAATCAAAATTCTTGTTCGTAACGGCCGCGGGCGAGGGCAGTTGCCTGGCCGTGCTCGCCACCGCCACAGCTGACGCGGGGCTCGTCGCCTACGAGATGGCGGTTCTGGTCACGCGGGTCGGAGAGCACCTGGCCGTTATGTCGCGGCCGGTTCCCTCGCGCGCAGAAACGAAGTGACGTGGCGTGTCCCCGGCAGACGATAGGTGGCTTGACGAGGACGCCGGGCCCATTGTCCGTCCCTACGCGCTGATAGGCGGCCGGACCCGCCCGAGCGGCGAGACGTTCGACCTGGTATCGATGATCACCGCCGTTCGGGGCTCCCCGGCCGACCTGGACGGTCTCGAGCCCGAGCACCTGATGCTGCTGCGGCTGTGCCGCCTCCCGACCTCGGTGGCCGATCTCGCTGCCGACCTGGATCTTCCCATCGGCGTCGTCCGCATCCTGCTGTCCGACGTGCGGCAGCGCAGGCTCATCGCGGTTCATAACCCGCCGCCGGCCCGGCTGACGGACCCGCAGCTCCTGAGGGAGGTGGCGGATGGACTACGCCGGCTCTTATCGGGACCCGAGCCAGTCGGCGGCGCCGGTCGCGATCAAGATCCTTATCGCGGGGGGCTTCGGCGCGGGCAAGACCACCCTGGTCAGCTCGGTGACCGAGATCCGGCCGCTGCGAACCGAGGAGCACCTGAGCGCGCCCAGCACGCAGGTCGACCTGACCGACGGCGTCGAGGACAAGACGACCACCACGGTCGCGATGGACTTCGGCCGCATCACGATCCGGGATGACCTCGTGGTCTACCTGTTCGGCACGCCGGGCCAGCGGCGGTTCTGGTTCATGTGGGATGAGCTGGCGCTCGGCGCGCTCGGCGCGGTCGTGCTGGCCGACACGCGGCGGCTGGCCGACAGCTTCCCGTCCGTGGACTACTTCGAGCGGAAGGGCACGCCGTTCATCGTGGCCGTCAACTGCTTCGACGAAGCGAGGCGCTTCCCCACCGACGCGGTCAGGGCCGCGCTCAGCCTGGACCCCCACGTACCGGTCATCCTGTGTGACGCGCGCCAGTTCATCTCCTGCCGCGATGTCCTCGTCACGCTGGTGGAGCACGCGATCCGCCTGCTCAGCGACAGCCCCGGCCACCTCACGTCCTCGCCGGCCTGAGGACCAGGGGCATCCGCGGACCTGGCTTCCGGGGCTCGCCTCCGGGGCGCCTTTGAGGCACCGCCTTCCTCGTCGCTCGTCGCCTCGCTCCTCGCTCCTCAGTCCAGGCGGCGTCGCGCCCCTACGGCTCGCTGTGCACCGATATCCGCTCGCCATAACGACCGCCGCCCGGTACAAACCAAGCATGACCGCTGCCTACCCCATCCGCCCGATCGACCCCGACGAGTTCCCCGCCTTCTACGCGGTGATCGAGCATGCCTTCAACTCCAGCCGCCAGACCGATGCCGAGATGCGGCATGATCTCGCCACTTTCGAGTTCGACCGCAGCCTGGCCGCGTTCGACGGGGGCGACATCGTCGGGACCGCGGGCGCGTTCACGTTCCAGATGGCGGTGCCGGGCGAGATCGCCCCGGTGGCCGGGGTCACGGCGGTCAGCGTGCTGCCGTCGCACCGGCGTCGCGGGATCCTGTCCAGCCTGATGCGCCGCCAGCTTGCGGACGTCCGCGAGCGCGGCGAGACGGTGGCGGCGCTGTTCGCCTCGGAGGCCGCGATCTACGGGAGGTACGGCTACGGCCCCGCCTCGGCCGAGCTCGATCTCACCATCCGCCGCGGAGAGGGCACGATGGCCGCGCCGCCGGGCGGCAGGCGCCCGGCCGAGCCGCCGCGGCTGCGGAGCCCGGAGCCGCGCGACGCCATAGCCGAGCTGGCCAAGGTCTACGACGGCGTGCTGCGCGGGCGGCCCGGCATGTATGCGCGCGACGACCGCTGGTGGGACTACGTCGTGTGGGATCCGGAGCACCGGCGTTCCGGCCGCAGCCCGCTACGCTGCGTGATCGCCGAGGACGACGCGGGCCCGCGCGGATACGCCCTGTTCGCGGTGGCGCCGGACTGGGGCGAGCACGGACTCCCCGGCGGCGTGCTGCGCGTTCAGGAGCTGATGGCCACCGATCCCGCGGCGTACGCGGCGGTGTGGGGCGAACTGCTGACCAGGGACCTCGTCGCCGAGGTCCGCGCTCGCATGCGGCCCGCCGACGACCCGCTGCTCCACCTGCTCGCCGACAGCCGGCGCGCCCGCGCGCACCTCCTGGACGGGCTCTGGGCGCGGCTGGTCAGCGTGCCCGGGGCCCTCACCCGGCGGCGCTACGCGTGCGCCACGGACCTCGTCATCGACGTCGCCGACGACCTCTTCCCCGAGAACGTCGGGCGGTGGCGGCTGCAGACGGCGCCCGCGGCGGAACCGGCCGGCCCCGGCGCGATCTGCGAGCGGACCTCGGTGCCGGCCGATGTCGCCCTGCCGGTCCGGGCGCTGGGCGCCGCCTATCTGGGCGGCACCCGGCTCGGCGCGCTCGCCGCCGCCGGGCTGGTCACCGAGCTCCGGC
>DASYXX010000736.1:0-4794 GCA_035934395.1 Streptosporangiaceae bacterium | reverse complement strand
GTACCCAGATCAGGAACGAAGCGGCGGACCATGATCGAAATGTGCTAAGCGGCATTGCTGTAGAGCGGGTCGATGTGCCATCGACACCAATCCCCCGCGGACTCGACCGCGCGCTTACGCTGCGGGGCGGTCAGGGGCCGGCCTCACTGGCGTCGTCCCGGGGTCCCAGCCGGCGCACGGAGATCAGGCAGAGCCCGAGATCGCGGACCTTGGCCAGCAGCCCGTGCAGCGCGGGCTGATCGGGGATCGGGCCGGAGATGACGGTCTCGGCGTCCTCGCTCGTGACCTGGAGACCCTCGAACCAGGCCGCCCAGTGATGGTCCAGGGCGCCCTCGACCCGGATCTCGTAACGCGCGTGCCCGGGAGTTGGCACTGGGTTCCCTCCCGTTGCGAGCGGACCAATTACCCGGAACGCTACGGGTGCAGGCCGGGCCGGGCGTCACCCGAAAGTGCCGTCCGGGGTGGAATATTCACGGGTGGCAGCCGGGCGCCCCGGTGGCACCGCGCGGGCGCGACGCGTGAAACTACAATCGGGTCCCGTGTCGGAGCAGGAAGCGCTGCTGGCCACCAAGCTGTACGTGCCCCGCCGACAGGCTGGCTTCGTGGTCCGCCCGCGGCTGGTGGACCGGCTCGACCGGGGACTCGAGCGCGGGCTCATCCTGGTCTGCGCCCCGGCGGGATCCGGCAAGACCGCGCTGCTCGCCGACTGGGCCGGGCGCAGCCAGCGCCCGCTGGCCTGGCTGTCACTGGACGCCGGCGACAATGACCCGGCGCGATTCTGGCGTCACGCGGCCGCCGCGCTGGAGCGAGTGCGCCCGGGGATCGGCGACCGCGTGGGCCCGCTCCTCGGCCCGTCGGCCCCGTCGTCCTCCGAGGGGCTGGTGACCGCCCTGATCAACGAGATGGCCCTGGACTCCGGCGAGACCGTGCTGGTGCTCGACGACTATCACCTGATCGAGGCTCAGCCGGTCCACGCGGCCCTGGGGTTCCTGATCGACCACCTGCCGCCCGGAATGCACCTGATCCTGGCCAGCCGGTCCGACCCGCCGCTGGCGCTGCCGCGGCTGCGAGCCCTGGGCCAGCTCACCGAGCTTCGCGCCGCCGACCTGCGCTTCAGCGCGGACGAGGCGGCCGCGCTGCTGAGCGAGGCGGCCGGGCCCGGCCTGGCCGGCGAGGCGGTAGACGCGCTGACCGCCCGGACCGAGGGCTGGGCGGCCGGGCTGCAGCTCGCCGCGCTGTCGCTGCGCGGGCAGGCCGACGTGACCGAGTTCGTCGCGACGTTCAGCGGCAGCCACCGGTACGTGCTGGACTACCTGGCCGGGGAGGTGCTCGATCGCCAGACCGGCGAGATCCGCGAGTTCCTGCTGGAGACCTCGGTGCTGGAACGACTGTCCGGGGAGCTGTGCGACGCGGTCACCGGCCGGCCCGGCGGGCAGGCCATGCTCGATGCGATCGAGCGGGCCAACCTGTTCCTGGTGCCGCTGGACGACGTGCGCGGATGGTGGAGGTACCACCAGCTGTTCGCCGACCTGCTGCGCGTCCGCCTGCGGCAGCAGCAGCCAGACCGGGTCACCGCGCTGCACCGCGCCGCGGCCGCCTGGCACGAGGCGCACGGGCTCGCCGACGACGCCGTCCAGCACGCGGTCGCGGCCGACGACACCGCCTGGGCAGCCCGGCTGATCGAGCAGAACTTCGACGCGGTGTACTTCACCGGCGAAAGCGCCACGCTGCGGCGGTGGCTGGCCCAGCTTTCCGCCGATCTGATCCGGTCCCGCCCGCGCCTGGGCCTGGCGCTCGCGTACATGGCTCTGGCCAGCGGCGACATCTCGGCGGTCACGCCGCTCGAGGCCGCGGAGCACGCGTCCACGGGCCAGGCCGAGGCTTTCGAGCCGTCGGCGGGCCGGGCCGGCAGCCTGCTGGCCAACGTTCCCGCGGCCATCGCGATCGGCCGCGCCTGGCTCGCCTACCTGCACGGCGACGCCGAGGGAATGGCGACGTTCGCCGCCCGGGCGCGCCGCAGGCTGGCCGACGGCGAATGGATGCTGGAGTCGCTCTGCCAGCTCAACGCGGCCCTGGCCGACTGGCTGCGCGGCCGGCTCGACGAGGCCGAGCGCGGCTTCGCCGAGGGCATCGCCGGATGGCTGGCCCACAACCAGCGAGGCCTGGCCGTGGCGGGCTGCAACTTCCTCGGCCAGGTTCAGCGCGGCCGGGGCCGCCTGGACGCGGCCGCCGCGACGTACCAGCGAATACTTGACCTCACCGCGCCGGACGGAGCGAGGCAGCCCCTGGCCGGATACGGGCACGTCGGCCTGGCCGAGGTGGCCTACCAGCGCAATGACCTTGCCGCCGCGCGGGCACACGCCGCCCAGGGCACCGCGGTGGCCCGTCAGCTCAGCGAGACCCAGCCGCTGGCCAACGGCCTGGCCACGCTGGCGTTGGTCCGCCAGGCCGAGGGTGACGCGCCGGGAGCCCTGGACGCGATCGGCGAGGCCGAGCGGGCCGCGCCGAGCCCGGCCGTGGCCAACCTGCTCAACCCCGTCCCGGCGCTGCGGGCGCGGCTGCTGCTGGCCCAGGGTGACCTGACCGCGGCGGCCCGCTGGGCGCAGGAGCGCGCCGTCGGCCCGGATGACTCGCCGACGTACGCCAGGGAGCAGGAGTACCTGCTGCTGGCCCGCGTGCTGCTGGCCCAGGACCTCGCCGGCCAGGCGCTAGCCCTGCTGGAGCGGCTGCTGGCGGGGGCGGCGGCGCAGGGCCGCACGGGCAGCGTCATCGAGATCCGGGCGCTGCAGGCGCTGGCGCTGGCGGCTGCCGGCGACGAGGACGCCGCGGTCGGCGCGCTCGCCGACGCGCTCACGCTCGGCTGCCCGCAGGGCTACGTCCGGGCCTTCGCCGACGAGGGCCCGCCGATGGCCGCCCTGCTCGCCCGGCTGGTCGCGGCCCAGCGGTCCCGGCAGCGGCCAGCCCGCGGTGTGCCGCTTGACTGCCTGGCCCGGGTGCGGCAGGCCTTCGCCGGTCACGACGCCGCAGCGGGTTCGGGGCGGGAGGCCGCTGCGTCGGGCGGCATGATCGAGCCGCTGACCGCCCGGGAGCTTGAGGTGCTGAAGTTCCTGGCCGCCGGCGCGTCGAACCAGCACATCGCCGGAGAGCTCGTGGTCACGCTGGACACGGTTAAGAAGCACGTCAGCCATATCTTCGGCAAGCTCGGCGCGGCCAGCCGTACCGAGGCGGTCGCGCGGGCGCGGCAGCTCGGCGTGCTGCGCTAGCCTCCGTGGCCTGCGCGGTTAGTTAAGCTTCCGGGCCCGGGCGATGACCGAGAGTCCCCGGATCACGTAGACGACACCGAGGATCATCGGTCCGTAGGCCACCACATAAGTGCCGCCGGTTGGCGAGGATGAAGCACCGCTGTAGGTGGCAACCGTGATGACGAGGCCGATAACGAATATGACGGCCCCGATCACTATCTGCCGCATTCCGCGCTTGCGGGCGATGGCGGCGAGGGACGTTCCTGGCATCGGATTCGGCCCGCCCGGGAATCCTGGCTGGGGACCGGGACCGTATTGGCCGTATTGGCCGGCACCCGGGCCGAACTGCCCGGGAGGCTGACTGTACTGGCCGGGAGCCTGACCATACTGCCCGGGAGCCTGACCATACTGTCCCGGAGCCTGGCCGTACTGGCCGGGCAGTTGCCCGTACTGGCCCGGGACCTGGCCGAACTGACCGGGCGCCGCGCCGTACTGGCCCGGGTTCGGGTCGTACTGGCCGGTGGCTGGGTCATAGGGTGGCGTGGTCATGGTGCCCTCATTTCGTTCTGATGGGGGTTCAGCCAGGCGGAACAAGCACGGCGAGGCCCTGCAGCCGACGAGCCTGGTCCAGGTCGATGATGGCCTTCGTTCCGAGGACGAAGATCTGGATGCCGCGATCCATAACGACGCCGGCCCACCAGTACTCGCTGCGCACGACTTCCCCGGCCCTGACGCCGCCGTGAACGAACGTATGGCGCGCACAGGGCCAGCCGCCGAGGAACACGTCGGGCTGCCAGTCGCCCACCGCCATGTCCGGCAGCTGGCTTCGCATGCTCTCGAGGCGGGTGATCGCGAAATCGTCGGTGGACGTCGTTATGAGCCCCGGTGATACGACCGCGGTCAGCCGCACGTTCCGCCGGGTGAGGATGAGTTTCTCTTCCGCGGCCGACCCGCCGACCGCGGGCATCCGCACGACGGGCGTGATCGCCGGCGAGGGCGGCGGGTCAAGCCTTATCGGCCCGAGATCGGCCGCCAGGCCGGCTTGCGCCTCGGTGACCGTCAGGATGAGGGAATACGGTCCGGTCAGGGCGTAGAGCTGCAGCTGAGGCTCGCCCGCCGGGCGCCGGAACCTCTTCTTCTTCGCGACGACCCGGGCGCGGCCGTCGGCGAACCCGGCGACCTCGGCCCGGTAGGGCGGCCCGCATGAGTAGCCCCGTCGCCGCAGGCGCCTGCCCGTGATGTCGACGAACTCGTCAACGCTCGTCGTGGCGGCGGACTCCAGAACGAGATGCACGTCGCCGATCTTGAACTGCGACGAGATCTCGGGCGGACCGAGATCATCGGCCGACGGGATCGCGCCGAGCAGGCTACGGAATGGCTCGTGTCCCGTCGCGCCGTCTGTCGTGCGCACTGCGCCGATCGCTTCCGGGTCCCCAGCCGGCCAGGAGGGCATGGCAGTCATCGTGGTGGGCTTCTCTAATCGACTGGGTCCGCCAGCTGGACCCCAGGCGGGCCCCTTTGCCAGCTCCTGGGAGAGAACACAACAGTATCG
>DASYXX010000712.1:0-9733 GCA_035934395.1 Streptosporangiaceae bacterium | reverse complement strand
GCGCACCGCGCAGCGCCCGCAGAACCGGGCAGCGCGGCGGCCGGGCCGGGTCACCGGATCCCGGCCGGCGCCGTCGAGGGCCGGGGCGCGCGAGCGCGACGCTGACCGGCCGCCGTTCTAGGCTGGCCGCATGTGCAACTGCGCGCCGGGCCGCTGCGGCGGCTGGTGGTCGTGCCCGTGCCCGTGCCACGGCGGGCCGAGCGTGGTCGGGGGCAGCCAGGCGGGCAAGACGACAGTGCTTCTCTGGCTGGCTGACGCGGCGCAGTTCGCGCGTGAGCACCCTAACGGGGTCGTGGCGGGGGAGGTGCTCGAGTCGGGGCCGGTGCCGCTAGCGCAGCTCACGGGCGGTGACCATCAGCATCGGATCGCGGACTGAGCGGGGTATCCACAGCGCGCCGAACTCGGGCATGCGGTCCATGATCTGAGCGACCTGCTGCCAGTCGCGGCCCATCCCGCGGGC
This sequence comes from Streptosporangiaceae bacterium, assembly GCA_035934395.1. Lineage (GTDB taxonomy): Bacteria > Actinomycetota > Actinomycetes > Streptosporangiales > Streptosporangiaceae > JASHPR01. The sequence continues at coordinate 9,273 of DASYXX010000712.1, read as the reverse complement.
AGTGGCCTGGATCATGTCACGGTCGCGGGTGGCGAACAGCGCGACCCCGGCGGTCGCCTGGCGCACCGCGGCCCGCGGCACCCAGGCCATCGCCTGAAACGACGTCACAACCGAGGTACCGTCGTTGCGGGCGGCGATGAGCATGCGCTCAACCCGCTTGCCGAGCGCGAACATGCGCTGGTCGGCGAGCAGCTGAAACTCATCGACATACAGCGTCCACCCGCCGCTGTGGCGGGTGTAGTCGAGGGCCTCGCGCATCAGCTGCTCGAGCGCGGCATCCTCTTTCGCCGTGCGGGCGGCGCCGCCGACGATCAGGTGCGCGGGCCTGCCCTCGGCGACATCCTGCTGGATCCGCCGCGGCGGCGGGACGCTGGTTATCCGCTGATAACCCGACTTGGCTAGGGTGCGGTCCTCGCCCTTGGGGTCGAGCGCGAGCACCCATTTGCGCAGCCGCAGGATCCCGACCGCAAACGTGGTCTTGCCTTCGCCGGTCGGGCCGACCAGGGCGATGTGGTCGCCGGGCTGCCACGCGCGCACTAGCGGCGAGCGGCAGGCGTTTTTGAGGGCGTCGAGGAAATCGTCCCAGCCGATCCCGTAAACCTCTTCGGGCGGCCGCCCGGCGAGCATGGTCACGGGTCAAGCATGGCGGATGGCGGCTTGGCGCTCGTGCTCGTCGTCGTGGGCGCGGTGGGCGTCGCCGTGCGCTTCGGCGTCATCGGGCAAGACGCAGGCGCCACACCACGGGCAGCGCAGCAGCACGGGCCGCCATTCAGGCGCCGCGGTATCGCTCACGGGTCAATCATGGGGGATGGGGGAACGGTCGAGCAGGCGCCGCATCCGGGGCCAGGGGCATCTGTTGACGTGGGCGCCGGGGTCGGAGGATCCGCACAGTATGCAGACGCCAACCGTGTCATAACACGAGCGCACCCAGGATTGCAGCTCCCACGCGGCGGCCGACCACTCGGCGGCGGTCGGATCGCTAGGCGCCGCGGTATCGCTCACGGGCCCGGGCCATCGCTTCCTCCTCGGCGGCCGCGGCCGCGGGGTCGGCCGGGGGCGGCGCGAAGAAAACGTCCTGCACGAGCCCGCGCATTTCCTTGCGCCGCTGCTCGCGGTGACGCTGCCGCTCGCGCACCTCGGCGGGCAGCTTCTCCTGCGCTTCGACGCACATGTCGAGGGCCTCGACCAGCGCGGACATGATGACTTGCTGGCGCATCGCCCCGGCAGGCCAGGGCACGCGCTGCTTGTGGCGCGAGCCGTCCTCGTGTATGACTTCCTGGTCGCGGATGGGCTGGTTGCCGGGCAGCTGGAGGGCGAAGATGAGCACGGGCGGGCCGATCAGGGCGCCGGCTATCTCGAGCTTGTCCTCGACTCTGGCGACCGGCTGCAGCAGGCGGTCGGCGATCGTGTCGCGGACGGCTTCCTCGAGCAGCGCGCCGGCGGTCGGGGCCTGCCAGTCGAGGCACCGGGCGACAGGCAGGTTCACCGGCTGGAGGATGCGTGACGCGGTTTCCCAGCCGCGCTGGATCAGCTTCTCCGTCGACACCCGCGGGTGACGTGCGCGGCGCCGCCGGGCGGACTGGCCAGAAGGGGCCCACAGCCTCGCACGCAGGCGGCTCGCGGCCGGGCGGACCCGCCGGGGTTGCGTCTCATCGCGGGCGGGCGGCGGGCCCGCAGAATCGCTCTCAGGGCCGCGCGGGGGCGCGGGGTCGGGGGCGGCGGGGGGCGCGGCCGCGGCCTCGGCGAGCACGCGCTCATACTCGGCGCGCAGGTCGCCGGCTATGCGGCCCTTGGCGCCGACGGGCCGGTTCGTCGCGCGGGCCCATTCGCGGATTTCCTCGTCGCTGATCTGCGCGTCAGCGGTCATCGCTAACCCCTTCCTCGGTGGAGTCCGGGCGGCAGGCGGCCGCCGTTGGCCAGGCGGCTACCCCGCTTGGGGAGGGTGAGCCCGCCGAGATGATCCCAGCAGAGCGGCACCGGGCCGACCTGCGCTCCGAGGATGTCGGATATGCCGTCGGTGACGGCCGGGCGGATCAGGGTGCGCGTGCCATCCCACGCATACCATTTCTGGAGCTCGTCGTGGCCGTCGGCTTCCAGGCGCTTCCATTCGTCCTCGGTCTCGTCGAGCTCGGCGCCGCGGGCAACCATGAGGCAGACCAGGCACAGGCCGTCGAGGGCGTCGGCGTCGCCGGGCCCGTGGAAGTGGGTTCGGGTCACGACACGGCCTCCAATCGGAGCTGGCACCGGTGATCGGCGCCGAGCCGGTACTCGGGCACGGGGTAAGTCCGCGGGTCGGTGACCTGGCACCGCGGGCACACGGCGAGGAACCCGGCCTTGTACGGGGTGGCGCCGGTCCAGCCCGCTACCAGGCCGTTGAGGCGGCGCCAGCACAGCTCGCACAGCCACACGTCGACGCCTTGCTCGTGGCCGTGCGCGCAGACTGCGCGGAACCTGTGGTCGGCGGGGCGGCCGCAGCGCCACTGGCCCTGCCGGTCATCGACGCGCTCGGTTACCAGGCCTCCCGCGGGGCGCGGGCCGCCGGGGTTCTCCCAGCCGTAGATGTTGCACCAGCGGGTCATCCGAGCACGGCAATCAGCGTCAGGATGATGGCCAGGATGCCGAGCCATCCGGCGAGGGGCATGACCCATAGCCACGCGGGCGGCCCGGCCGGGCGCGGCGCCGGGGGCGGCGGCGGGCGGCCCTCGGCCAGCTCGTTCAGCCGGTGCGTGTCCGCGTTGAGCAGCCATCCCGATCTCATCACTGCGGCGGCTCACCCCATCCCATGAAGCGGTGCGCGCGTTTCCGTTCTACGGGGGGTTTCTCGGCGGCGGCCTGCTCGAGCTTGCCGAGCCGTTCCTCGCGGGTCTTGTCGGCGGCTTCCTTCGCGCGGGCGTCGTCGTTGACCTTGATCGCGTCGGCGATCATGTCGTCCAGGCTTTTGCCGGCCTGCGCGGCGCGGGCGGTCTTGGACTGGTCGGGGTCGGTGAGGTGGCCCTGCTCGCGCTCGCGGGCGCCGCCGACGATCTTGCGCACCTCGGCGAGAATCTCGTCTTTCACGGCGGCGATTTTCTGGTCGATCGTGGCGATCCGGTCGGCCTCGCCGTCGCCGGCGGGCGGGGTGGTCTTGGGGTCGGCGGGCGGGGTGGTCATCGGGCTAGCTCCTCGAGGTGGTGGCCGCAGTGCAGCTCTCGTTGCGGCGGCGGATCAGCGCGGCCAGGGGGCCGCGGTGGGATTCGGGGGCGCGGCCGTAGGCGGTGATCGCGTCATGCACCTCGCCGCAGCTGCGCATCGGGTAACTTCCGTCGGGCAGCGCGTGCCCCGCGGCCGCGGCCTGCTGGCGTTCCTGCTCGCTGATCTCCGCCATTGGCTGCCTCCCTACGCGCTGTCAGGAATGCGGTGACCGGGGTGTCGAGCATGGCGGCGGCGCGGCGGGCGGCGGGGGCCAGCTCGTCGACGTTCTGTTCGATCCGGCCGACGGCGCCGGCGAGCAGCTCGAGGTCGGCCTGTACCGCGGCGAGTTGCCGGGCCAGCCCGTGCAGGTCGTCGAGAATATGCGCGTAATCGGCGGTGGCCTGGACGGGCGGTTGTGTCATGCCCCGGATATTACCGGGGTTTATGCTGGCGGGCATGGAGCTGACCGGCGCCGAGCGGGCGGTCGCGTGGGTGTCGCTGCTGCTGGCCGCGGGCGTGCTGCTGGTGAGTGTCGACCTGCTGACCGGCGGGCGGCTGTTCGGCTGGTCGGGGGGGTCTGCAGCAGACGTGACGGAGGCGGGCGAGGATGACTGACGGCGCCGGGCTCGAGGTCGATTTCGGGCTGCGCATCGCGGCGGGGGTCGGCGAGGCCGTGCGGCAGGCGCTCGGCGACTTCCAGCAGGCGGAGCGGCGGCGCCGGGCCCGGCTGAACGAGCAGATCATGCCGCTGAATATCGACCTGCAGCCGATCCCGCTGGTGGCCGGCAACGGGGTGCTGGATCAGCCGCGGCTACTGCAGCCGGCGATGGGGTGGACGTGGCAGCTTGACGGCATGGGCGCGCAGGGGTTCACCGCGGGCACGGTGACGGTGTTCCTCAACAGCGTCCAGGGCGCGCAGCTGTTCACTTTTACGACGGCGGGCGTGTTCTATCAGCGTCATTTCCGGTTCATGCGCTACGGCGAGCGGCTCGTATTCCAGGCGGCCGGGATCACTGTCTCGGCGACGCAGCCGTTCGGGGTGTGGGTGGCGGGCCTGGCCTTCACTGACGCGCTGCAGGGGGAGGTTCTGGTCTGATGGCGTTCTACCCGTTCTCCGGGGGGCTCACGTCGGCGCTGCGCGGCGCGGGCACGGCCGCGCTGGTCGGGGTCGGCACGACGGGGGATGCGTTCAACCGGGCCGAGCTGGACGCTGACGGGGGTCTGCGGTTCGGCACGGGCGCGGCCGCGGTGGATACGACGGTCTCGCGCAATGGCGTGGCATCTGTGCAGGTGCCTTCGTTGACGGCGACAGGCCTGGCGCAGCTGCAGGCAGGCGCGCAGGTGTCCAACGGGTTTGTGGACGTGTCGACGATCGGCAAGGGCCTGGCCGTCGCGGAGGGCGTGAACGCCAAGCAGCAGACCGCCGTGCTGGTCGCGGGCACGGTCACGGTGGCCAACACGAGCATCACGGCCAACAGCAAGCTGCTGCTCTCCCGCAGCACGCTCGGCGGGACGCCGGGGCATCTGTCCTACACGACAACGGCGGGCGTCGGCTACACGATCAACAGCTCGAGCGCGACCGACACCTCGACGGTCGTGGTCGAGATCCTCGAGCCGGGCTGATGGGCTGGCCGTTCGGGCGGCGGGTGCTGCGGCCGCGGATCTACCCGGCGTCGGCGGGGACGTGGCGGGCGGCGCCGGGCGGCCTGCAGAAACTCAGGACGCCGGGGGTCGTGCCGATCGAGCAGTACACGCGGCGCGTGTCGGTGCCTATCGGCATCGACGGCCAGGTCTCGGGCCTGGTGCCGGGGTTCCTGGCGCTGTCGGGGGGGCCGGTGGCCTCGCCGGGCGCGTTCGCTAACATCCTGTTCGCGACGGTCCCGGCCGGGACCTACCTGGTGGCGTGGACGGTGACGCTGGCCGGGACGGTGGGCGCGGCGGACGTCAACAACTTCGCGCTGTATGCGAACGGGTCGTTTGTCGCGTCGTCGGTGAACGCGGGCGCGGCGGGCAGCTACGCGCAGGCGGCGCAGCTGGTGACGCTGGCGCCGGGCGCGGGGAACCTCAAGATCCTGACCAACGGGGCGGGGACGGCCGGGTCGCAGTATTCGGCGTCGATCCCGCAGAACCTCGGGCAGCCGGGCACGCTGTCGCTGCAGGCGGGCCCGAGGGCATCGGGGCGCGGTGGGCGCTCGACCAGGCGGGCATCGCAACATCGGTCGGCCCGGGCGACACGGCGACATGCGCGGTCTACGCGGGCCCGCAGGCGTCGGCGCCGTACCTGGTCGCGCAGTCGTATGCGGGCGGCGGCGACGCGATCGGCCTGGCCGGGTACACCCTGCAGCCGGGCGAGTTCGTGTTCGCGGTCTGGTCGGGCGGCACGCCGGCGTCACTCGGGCAGCTCAAGGTCGCGGGGACTAAGACGGTGCTGGCGGCATGATGCGCCGGCTGGTGCTGCGGGCCCTGTCGGCGAGCATGGTCTACGGGGGGATGGCGCCGCGGCGGCCCGACCAGGTGGAGCCGTCGAGCCCGGCGGGGGTGGCGCCGGGCACGGCGACGGGCACCTTCCGCGGGCGCCTGGTCGAGGTGTTCGGCACCGGGCCGGGCGCGACAGGCCTGTTTGTCTATGACGGGGTGCCGGGGCTGGGCAACCCGCCGCAGGTGGCCATCGTCAACAGTTCCACGACTAAGGACCCGTTCGGCAACGCTATTGGCCTGTCAAAAATCCTCCTGCAGTCGAATATCATCACAGAGTCGGGCGGGATATTCCGCACGGCGGCCGCGGCGCCGCTGATGCAGATGGACGGGCCGCATAACGCATTCCTGGCCTACGATGCGGCGACGCTCCGGGAGTCAATCGCCCCGGTCCAGACCAATGACGGGCTGGGCAGCGTCGTGCCCGCCGGGTTCGTGTCATACGGCGCGGCTAGCACAACCTGGGCGCGGCTGTTTCAGCAACTCGTCGCGTTTCACATGCCCGCCGATACGTTCGACGCGCTCGTCGGCGAGAACGGGGACGGCTCACTCTCGGTCCAGTCGGCTACCCGCGCTGGCGCGAATCTGACATCGCTGACGCTAACGCCAGGCGCGTCGGTCACTGCGCTAGACGGCCGGGACGGCAATAACTATGACACCGAGCGGCTGTCGAAATTCCTCGCCGCTGACACCCCGGTTGCCATATCGACCAACGTGACGCTGTTCTCCAAGCCGGTTGCTGCGGGCACTTACGCGATTGACGGCATCATAAAGGGGGTGCAGGGCGCGGCCGCGGTGGGCCAGGGGGTGCAGTTCGCCAGCACGGGCGCGGCGAGTGTCAACGATATTTACATCGAGTCAAACGCGGTGGGCAATACGAGTGTGACCGACTCGGACCTTACCGGCGCGTTCCCGGTGGCTCATCTCACCCCGGCGTGGGTGGCAGGCACGACTTTCTACGTGAGGTTCCGGGGGATTTTCACGGTCGCGGCTGGTACATTCTCGGTGGTCGGGCAGGGCGCCGCGGGGGGCGCGTGGACGGCCAAGGCGGCGTCGCTGTTCAGCCTTTACCCGGTGGTGGCGACATGAATGGAGGCAGGCTATGAGCGAGGCGGGTATCGAGGCGGCGCTCGCGCCGGGGCTGGCGCTCGTGTTCGACGCGGCGCGGTGCCCGGATCCGGTGCCGGTCACGGTGGGCGGGCAGCAGGTGCGCGGCTGCGAGGTGTATATCGGGGGCAGCTCGGCGTTCCACGTGTGGGACGCGGCTGAGCGGGAGCGGGTCGACCATCTGCCTAAGCTGCCGGTGTGGGTGCCGACCCCGGGCCTGGATAACCCGTTTCACTCGGCGATGGGGTGCCTCGACGCGCTGCGCGCGGCCGGGGTGGCGCCGTATGCGCGGCCGTACAAGGCGGTCATGGTCGACCTGGAAACCGGGTCGGCTGACCCGGCGTTCGGGCGGGCGGATCCGGCGTGGCTGGCGGCGTTCCGGTCGCGGATCCTGGCCGCGGGCTATGACACGATGCCCTACGCGAGCGCGAACGTTGTTTTCCGCTACCCGGCTTACACCGGGCGGATCATGGCATGCTGGGACGGGTCGCAGCAGTTCACGTGCAACGGGGAGCAGCTCGCCGGGACGATCGCGGGCAAGCAGTACGTAGCCGAGGTGCACGTGCCGGGCGGGTTCGTCGACCTCAACGTGTTCGGCCTGGCCGTCCTGCCGCACATGGGGCTGTGGACGCCGGCCATTCCGTAGGCCATTGACGGATTACCCGCGTAGACTGTATGACGAGAGTCTAGGCGGGCGCCGGGCCCGGGGAAGAGGGGAACACAATGGTCAGGTTTGGCACGCAGCCGCATCAGCAGCTCGAGGACGAGACTGCATCGCGGCTGCTCGAGGCGCTGTTCGGCGAGGCGCCGGGCGTATTCGGGTATTTCCTGGCGCTGGCTGTGACCGGGGTCGCGCCGTCGCGGCCGCGGTCGTCGCATGCGGCGCCGGATCAGCAGGGGCCGCGGCTCGCTGACGGCGCGGCGCCGTTCACGCGGGAGTCGACGTCGCCAGAGACAGCAGGGCGGCTGCGGTCTGCGGCGGGTGCGAAGTGAGCGGGCGGGCGGGGGGCCCGGCGGCGCCGCTGGCGCCGTCATGGCGTGAGGTGGCGGTTCGGTATCGGCGGGCGCTGGAGCTGCTCGGCTGGCCGCTGCCAAAGTGCCTGCCGGGCGAGCGGTATGCGTGCGGCGGGGATGACGCGGAGCACGTGGCGTCGTATCTGGGCGCGGTGCAGGCGCTCGCCGATTTCAAGCTCGAGCATCTCCATCTCGGGGAGCGGGGCGCGTGGCTCGCGCATCAGGCATTCGGGCAGGTTCACGACGAGCTGGCCGCGATCGAGGCGGCGCGGCCGTGCGGGCGTGAGCACTGATGGCCGCGGATCCGCTCGAGATGGCGGGGAACTGCGTGGTGTTCATCGAGCGCGTGGCGGAGTTGCAAGAGTGCGACCCTGTGCAGGCGTACATCGCGCACGCGGGGGAGCAGGGCAGGACGAGCGCCGAGCTGGCGGGGGCGCTGGCGCTGGTCTCGATCGCGCGTGACCTGCGCAGGATCGCCGACCACTTCGACCCGCCGCCGTCGGCGGAAGAGGGGCACCGTCATGGCCAGGCGTGAGGTCGACGACCTGGTCGACGCGCTCGAGGCGTCGGATGAGGGGGCGCGGCTGCTCGCGGAGGGCCGTTACGGGCAGGTGCAGGGGGACCGGCCGGGCATGGTCGAGCGGGTGTTCACGCGGGCCCGGTCGAGGTGGCAGCCGCATCTGCACGGGTGGGGGTGCGTGCGGTGCGGGCCGTCGGTTCACTCGCGGCGGGCGGCGCACCGGCATGACTGGTGGCATCGCTGGCTTGACGCGATGTTCGCGGCGGTCGGGTCGGATGTCGACCAGCTCGAGGGCGAGCTCGGCGAGCTGCGCGCCGAGCTGGCCGAGGTCGAGCGGGCGGCGGCGGCGGCCGCGGTGCAGGCGGCGGCGCTGCGGGAGATGTTCGCCCCGGCGGTCGCGCGGCTGCTCGAGGACGGGGAGCGGGTGATCGAGCCGTGAGCTGCCAGGCTAAGGTGTCGGTGCCGTTCCTCAGCGGGCCGCTGTTCTTCCTGTGCGGGGAGCCGTCGACGGCGGTCTACGACTACTGGTGCGCGTGCGGGCTGCATGCGCGGCGGGGGGAGACGTGCGAGGCGCACCGGCCGGCCGAGGGCAAGGTCGGGTGCGTGCAGTGCTTTACCGGCCGCAACTCGCACGACTGCGAGATGTCGTTCGCGGAGGCGGGCGGGCTGGCGGTGTGCGACCTGTGCGGCATGCCCGCGGTGCTGACCGAGAACGGTTGGATGCACGGCGAGGCGGCCGACACGGTGTTCTGCGCGCTGATATTCCCGCGGCGCCGCGGGGTCGGCTCAGGCGGCTCTGAGTAGGCCGTGGACCCGACCGGATGGTTTATCGCCACATTGCACCAGCTGCTCGGGCACGACAAGGCAGCGGCGGTCATAGGCGCGGCGCCGGGGGATCAGGCGGCGTGCCTGCTCTGCCAGTACGAGGCCGACCCGACGGCGGCGCGTAAACAGGCGGTCGTCGACGCCATAGGGCGGCCGCGCTA
>DASYXX010000693.1:0-1648 GCA_035934395.1 Streptosporangiaceae bacterium | reverse complement strand
GACGCAGACGAGCTTCACGAGGGCCGACCTCGATCCCCATGACGTGTTCACGCTCGTCGCCTCACTTGCGTGGGCCGCTGACACCCGAGGCGACAGCGAGCACGACGTTCGCCGCATGGTCCATCTCGTCCTAGAAGGCCTTTGCGTCAAGGTACCGCCGAGCCAAAGGCCGACCCAGGGATAACGGCGACTTGCATCCTGTGGGTTGTCGAGTGGGCCTGACCCGCTTTGACGGACATCCAACATCAGGGGTTCGCCCCAGGAAGGATGTCCGACCATGGAAACCATGGCGAGGAAGAAGTCCCGTCCGCGCCGCTCGTTCACGCCGGAGTTCAAGGCCGAGATCGTGGAGCTGTGCCAGCGGGGTGACCGGTCGGTGGGCCAGGTCGCCCGCGACTTCGACCTGACCGAGACCGCGGTGCGGGAGTGGGTCAGGCAGGCCGAGCGCGATGCGGGCACCCGGCACGACGGCGGGCTGACCAGTGATGAGCAGCGGGAGCTGACCGAACTGCGGCGCGAGAACCGCAGGCTGCGCGAGGACGTGGAGATCCTCAAGCGGGCGACGGCTTTCTTCGCCAAGGAGACCCGGTGAACTGCTACCCGTTCATCGAGGCGGAGAGGGCTGGCAGGCGTAACGTCGCGCGGGCGTGCGCGCTGCTGAAGGTCTCCCGCGCCGCCTTCTACTCCCACCTGTCTGGGCCGTGCCGGCGTGAGCAGCAGGACGCTGAGCTCACCGAGCAGATCAAGGCCGTGCATGCGCAGTCCAGGGGGCGCTACGGCGCGCCGCGGGTGCACGCCGAGCTGCGCCGCCGCGGCCGCCGCCACTCCCGCAAGCGGGTGGCCCGGCTGATGCGCCGGGCTGGTATCCGGGGCCGGGCGCCCAGGCGGTGGCGCAAGACCACCATCGCGGACCCGGCCGCCGCCGCCCGGGCCGACCAGGTCCGCCGCGACTTCACCGCCGACGCCAGCAAGCTCAACGCCCGCTGGTGCGGCGACATCACCTACCTCGGCACCTGGGAGGGATGGCTGTACGTGGCGACCGTGATCGACATCGCCTCCCGCCGCGTCGTCGGCTACGCCCTCGCCGATCACCTGCGCACCGAGCTGGTCGCCGACGCGCTGGCCAACGCCGTCGCCGCCCGCGACCCGGCCCCCGGGGTGATCTTCCACAGCGACAGGGGCTGCCAGTACACCTCGGCCGCCTTCGCTGACCTGGCCAGCGACTATGCCGTGACACTGTCCCATGGCCGTACCGGTCAGTGCTGGGACAACGCCCTTTCCGAATCGTTTTTCGCCTCGCTCAAAGGCGAGCTGACCGCTACCCGGCCCTGGCCGACCAGGGCAGCCGCCAGCCGGGCCATCGTGGAGTACATCGGCTGGTACAACGGCACCCGGCTGCACTCCACCCTCGGCTACCGCAGCCCCGCCGAATTCGAAGAAGACAACAAGATCAAGAAGGTAGCCTGACCGAGTCATCAGCCCTGTCCGTCAAAGCGGGGCATCTCCAATGGTCCCGTTGATGAAGGTCGCTCGGGCGCTGATCCCCGGTCACCGGATCAGAGCGCTTGTCGCTGACCCGCGGCCGCGTCATGCTGTACGCGTATGCCTAGCCGAGTGCCAGGCCAGCCCCGGTACACCAGAGAGGTTG
>DASYXX010000589.1:0-4395 GCA_035934395.1 Streptosporangiaceae bacterium | reverse complement strand
CGGTGCAGCGCCCGGCGTAGCGCCATCTCCGGCTTGGTGTCGGTCCGCCGGTTGGCTCGCATGTTGGCCGAGCGCCCCTCGTTCAGCGGATGCGGGTACTCAGCCACGGCCCCAGCGTAGAGCCCGCCCCGCCGCCCGATCAGCCCATCCGCTGTGACGGTAACCCCTGCGGCATGACCAAAACCCTCCCAAACCATGATCGTGGTTGATTGGCGTCGACTATCGACACGGATCGACCACGATCATGTTCTGCCCACGCCACAGGTGGGGCCGCAACGGCGCAGAGTGCCAGTCCAGCCCCGTTTACGTGCCACCTCGCCGAACTGGATCGCCACCGCGCAGGCCCGGCCGACGACATCGGTCCAACCGTATCTGAGGACCTGGATTCCGTCCGCCGCCAGCGCATTGTCCCGGCTGATGTCCCCCCATCGCTGCTCGGTGGGGTGGTATGCCTGGCCATCGAGTTCTACCCCAATGCCGAGTTCCTCATAAAAGTTGTCAAGGTACTGCGGCCGAGAGTCCCGGATGATCAGAACCTGGCGCTTGGCTGTAGGCAAGCCGTGCGCGCGCTCGACATCGTCGACGTAGCGGTGTTCCAGGGGTGACATCACGCCGTCGGCGATATCGCAGAGGGCACGCTCGAGCTGAGCGCGCCAGCGAATCCTGCTGCGGGACTGCAGCGCCGCTCGTATCAGCAGCGGCGTGGTGAGCCGTCCACAGCAGGCACGGCTTATCCAGCCGAAGGCGTCGTCGAAGGTGCGTGCGAGCTGCGCCAGATCGAGCGCTGTCTCCTCGATCCTGGTCCGAGGCGGCGTCCGAGCCGGGTGTCTGGCCAGGTCGAGCCGCCCGGAGCGGTGCACGGCCATGCCGGGAACCTGGGCCATGTGCTGGGCCAGCGGCACGGTGACGTGGATCAGCCCGCTCGGCCGGGGCGCGAATCCGTCGAGTTCCGCTGCCGTCTGATGGCTGAGCACGGCCTGCGGGCCGGCCCGCAGGACCGCCGCCCACAGTTCGGCTTGGCGACAGGGCCTGCCGGTGAACGCCGCGTACACGCCCAGCCGCAGCCGCTGCCAGCGGCCGCGGCGCAGCCGCGCGTTCACGACCTCCAGGTCAAGCCCTATCGCGACGGCCTGCCAGCGCGCGAACACGCCGCTCTGAGCATCCAGGAGTTCACAAAGTTGGTCAGGTAACGGTCGGGCCATACGGCTGAGTCTTGGCGACGGGGAGCCCACCGTAACAGTCGGTTTCCTTGGCCTGTGGACAACTCCAAGAAGGCCCGGGTCAGGGTGTGGATAGCGGGCGGCCTTGCGCCTGGCCGGCTAGGCTCTCGGCCTCCGTGGAGGCTCCCCGCGCGGGGGGTCGCTGGCTGGGTCAGGCGGGGGGGAGGCGGAGCAGCCGGGCCAGGCGCTCGGCGGTCGGGCCGGGCTCGCGGTGGTGCAGGCCGACGAGGCCGATCGCCTCGGCCGCCGCCACGTTGGCCTCGATGTCGTCGATGAACACGCACTCGCGGGGCTCGAGCCCGAGCAGCGTGGCCGTGTGCCGGAAGATCCTTTCCTCCGGCTTGCGCATGCCAACCTCGGACGAGATCACTACGACGTCGAACAGCTCGGGAAACAGGTGCCGGGGATAGTCGCCGGCGCCCCACGAGTTGGACAGCAGCGCGGTCCGCATTCCGGCCTGCCGCAGCGAGCGGACCAGGTCCAGCATCGCCGCCTCCATGGCCCCGGCCGCGAACATGCGCGCCAGCAGGCCCTCGGCGGCCACCGGCCCTCCGTCGAGGTGGGTCAGCTCGGCCGCGAGCAGCCGCTCGAACTCCTCCTCGGCGCATTCTCCGCGTTCCAGGGCGTGGACCGGGTTGCTGTCGCCGTCGCCGTAGGCCTGGGCGACCCACAGCCGCATGATCGCCGCGTAGCTGTCCCGGTCGATCTGATCCGCCTCGATCCACGCGTTCACCGTGTCCACGAGCGGCTTGGTCATCACCCCGCCCCAGTCGGTGATCACGCCTCGTATCCCGGTCTCGGGTTCGGCTGATGAGGCGGACGAGGGGGACGAGGGGGGCGGACCGGCCGATGCGGCGTCGTCTGGCACAAGCTCGATCGTAAGTGACCGCCGACCGGCGGCCCGGGCTCAGGGCTGCCCGGGCTCAGGGCTGCCCGGGCTCAGGGCTGCCCGGGCGCAGGGCTGGGCGGGCGCAGGCGGCGGGTGATCTCGGCCCGGGCGGCGAGGCCGCCGTCCGGCGGGTAGCGGACCTCTTCCAGGCACAGGCCGTGCGGCGCGACGACCACCGCGGCGGGATCGCGCATCCGGCCGGCGAGGACCTCGGCGAGCCAGCCGGCCGGGCGGCGGCCGTCGCCCACGGTCAGCAGGGCGCCGACCAGCGCGCGCACCATGTTGTGGCAGAAGGCATCGGCGGTCACCGTGGCGACCGCCACGCCCGGGACGGGCCGGTCCCACTCCAGGCGGAGCAGCTCGCGCACCGTGCTCGCGCCCTCGCGGCGGCGGCAGAACGCGGCGAAGTCGTGCTCGCCGAGACAGGCCCGCGCGGCGTCGTTCATGCGGGCGATGTCCACGGGGCGGGGGTACCAGAGGGTGTCGTGCCTGCGCAGCGGGTCGGCGGCCGCCGGGTCGTCGCAGACCCGGTAGGAGTAACGCCGCCACAGCGCGGAGAACCGGGCGTCGAAGCCGTCTGGGGCGCGGCCGATGGCGCGGCCCCGGACGTCGGCGGGCAGCAGCCCGGCGAGCCGGCGGGCAGCGTTGCCGGTCGGCGGCCAGGCCGCCGGCGACACGTCCAGGTGCGCGACCTGGCCCCGGGCGTGGACCCCGGCATCGGTGCGGCCGGCGACGGTCAGCGCGGGCTCGGCCGAGAGGGCCAGGGCCCGGGCGAGTGCCTCCTCGACGACCTGCTGGACGGTCCGCAGGCCCGGCTGGCGGCTCCAGCCGTGAAAGGCTGAGCCGTCGTAGGACAGGTCAAGGCGCAGCCGGGTTGGAAGCATCAGCCCAGGCCCGGGAAGCCGCCAGCTGGCCGCTGAGGGCCGTGCCCAGGCCCTGCTGGCCCGAGACGGAACTCATGGGACGCACCGGACCCGGATGGCCCAGAGTGCTCGCGGCTTTCAGTCCTTGCCGGGCTGCTCGTCGTCGCCCTCGGCCTCGTCGTCCGGCTCCGCGTCCTCGTCTGAGTCGTCGACGTCCGCCACCGAGTCCTCGGCGTCCTCGGCCGCCTCCCCGGCCGATTCCTCGGCGTCGGTGTCGGCCTCGGCCTGGTCCACCGAGTCGGCCGCGACAGCGCTTTCACCCGCCCGCCCGCCCTCGGCTTCCGCGACAGCGCTTTCACCCGCCCGCCCGCCCTGGGCTTCCGCGGCGACGGCCTCGTCGGCTTCCGCGGCCCTGCCCCGACGCGGCCCGGCCGGCGCGGCGGCGGGCTGCGCCCGCCGCGCCCGGCGTCGGCGCGACCTGACCTCTGCCTCCTCGCGGACCAGCTCGATCACGGCCAGCGGCGCGTTGTCGCCCTTGCGCGGGCCGATCTTCGTGATCCGGGTGTAGCCGCCCTCCCGCGCCGCGAAGCTGGGCCCGATCTCGGAGAACAGCGCGTGCACGACGTTCTTGTCGGTGACCGTCGTCAGCACCTGGCGCCGGGCGTGCAGATCACCACGCTTGGCGAAGGTGATCAGGCGCTCGGCCACCGGCCGCAGCCGCCGTGCCCGCGCCTCGGTCGTCGTGATCTTGCCGTGCTCGAACAGCGCGGTGGCAAGGTTCGCCAGCATGTGCCGCTGGTGGGCCGGGCTGCCGCCCAGCCGACGGCCCTTGGTGGGCGTGGGCATCGGAGCGTTCTCCTTGGTTCGGTGCCACGGCGGTCACGGGGACGCCGTAGATCAGTACTGCTCGGTCTCGACGTAGCTCTCGTCGTCGTCCGCCCCGTAGCTGTCGGCCGCGCTCCCGGGGTCGAACCCGGGCGGTGAGTCCTTGAGCGCGAGGCCCATGTCGATCAGCTTCTGCTTGACCTCCTCGATCGACTTCGCGCCGAAGTTGCGGATGTCGAGCAGGTCCTGCTCGCTGCGGGCGACGAGCTCGCCCACGGTGTGGATGCCCTCGCGCTTGAGGCAGTTGTACGAGCGGACCGTGAGGTTCAGCTCCTCGATCGGCAGCGCGAGGTCGGCGGCGAGCGCGGCGTCGGTGGGCGACGGGCCGATGTCGATGCCCTCGGCGTCCACGTTCAGCTCACGGGCCAGGCCGAACAGCTCGACCAGCGTCTTGCCGGCGCTGGCCACCGCGTCGCGGGGGCGCATGCAGGGCTTGGTCTCCACGTCGAGGATGAGCTTGTCGAAGTCGGTGCGCTGCTCGACCCGGGTCGCCTCGACCTTGTAGGTGACCCGGAGCACCGGCGAGTAGATCGAGTCG
>DASYXX010000529.1:0-3972 GCA_035934395.1 Streptosporangiaceae bacterium | reverse complement strand
GCTCGCCCTGGCCCGGGCGCTGCTCGCCGACCCGGCGGTGCTGATCCTCGACGAGCCCACCGCGCATCTCGACCCCGAGACCCGCTCCGCGCTCACGGCCGACCTGCTCACGGTCCCCGCGGGCCGCGCCACCCTGCTCATCACCCACGAGCCGGACGGACTCGACCAGGTCGACGAGATCATCGTCCTGGACCGCGGCCGGGTCGCGCAGCGCGGCACGCACCGCGAGCTTGCGGCTGCCGACGGCCCGTACCGGCGGCTGTACCGGTCGCGGACCGCGCGCGCCGGCCGGTAAGTCCGCCGACCATGGTCATCGGATTTGGCGGCACTCACCTGCCAGGGATGACGACACCGGGGCACGAGCGCAGCAGACTGCCGCGATGGCAGCTGCTCGCTGACGCAGCCGGCTGACCGGGAGGCTTCCGATGTCGCTACCCATCGAGGACTACGCGCTCATCGGGGACCTTCACTCGGCCGCGCTGGTCGGCACCGACGGGTCGATCGACTGGCTCTGCCTGCCGCGGTTCGACTCCGAGGCCTGCTTCGCCGGGCTGCTGGGGGAGGACCGGCACGGGCACTGGCGGATCGGGCCCGCGAACGGCGGCGGCCGGGTGCGGCGCCGCTACCTTCCCGACAGCCTGGTGCTCGAGACCGAGTTCACCGTGGACTCGGGCCGGGCCCGGCTGGTCGACTGCATGCCCCCGAGGGACGGGGATCCGGTGCTGGTCCGGATGGTCGAGGGCCTCGGTGGCCGGGTCGATCTGCGGATGACGCTGGCCGCGTTGTTCGAGTACGGGTCGGCCCAGCCCAGGATCCAGCGGCACGCCGGGGCTCACCGCATCGTGGCGGGCTCTCAGGCGCTGTGGCTGTTCGGCCCGGTGCACGTGCGCAGGAAGCAGGGCGTCGCAACCGCCGAGTTCTCCGTCAGCGAGGGCGTCAGGATCCCCTTCGCCCTGGTCTGGCGAAACTCCCGGGAGAACGCGCCAGACCCGCCGCTCGTGCCCGCGGTGATTGACCGCACGGCACGCTGGTGGCGGGACTGGGTCGCGGGGCTGACCTGCGCGAGCGAGTGGCGCGAGGCCGTGATCCGTTCCCTGATCACGATCAAGGCCCTGACCTACGCGCCCACCGGGGGAGCGGTGGCGGCACCGACCACCTCGCTGCCTCAGCAGGCGTCCGGCTACCGGAACTGGGACTACCGGTACTGCTGGCTGCGGGACGCGGCGGCCACGGCCGGGGTCCTGCTTCGCAGCGGAGCGCTCGCCGAGGCCGCTGAGCTGCTCGAGTGGATGACGCACGCGGTCGCCGGCCCGCCGGGCGGGGTGCAGGATCTGTACGGGGTGGGTGGCGAACGGCGGCTGCCCGAGATCGAGCTGGACTGGCTGCCCGGCTACGACGGCGCCCGGCCGGTGCGGATCGGGAACGCGGCGACGGCCGAGCCGCCGCTCGACGCCTTCGGCGAGGTCCTGACCGCGCGCCTGGCCGTCCGGATGGCCGGGCTACCCGGGTCGGGTAACCCGTGGGACGCCGACGAGCTGCTCGACCTGCTCGAGTCGCGGTGGCGCGCGCCGGACGCGGGAATCTGGGAGGTGCGCGGCCCGCCGCGCCAGTTCGTGCACTCCAAGATCATGGTCTGGGCGGCGGCGGACGCCGCCGTGAAGATGATCGAGCGCTTCGGTGACCCCGGGCCGGTCGGCCGCTGGCGCAGGCTCCGCGCGGAGGTCAAAGCCGACGTGCTGGACCGCGGGTATGACTCCGACGCCGCGACGTTCGTCCAGGCCTACGAGCGGGCGGGCACGGACGCGAGCCTGCTCCGCATGGGCCTGCGCGGCTTCCTGCCGCCCGGCGACGAGCGGCTCCGGAGCACGGCGTCGGCCGTGGCCAGGGACCTCGACCGCGGCGGGGTGCTGCTGCGGCACGGGCAGGACCCGGCGGACAGCGTGGACGGGATGCCCCCGGGAGATGGCGGTCACCTGCCGGCCACGTTCTGGCTGGCCCAGTGCCTCGCGGCGATGGGGCGCGCCCGGGACGCCCGCCACGTGTTCGCGCGGCTGCTCGAGTTCCGCAACGACGTCGGCCTGCTGTCCGAGGAGTACGACCCGCTGCGCAGGCGGCTGGCCGGTAACTATCCCCTGAACGCAAGCCACGTCGCGCTCGCCGACACCGCGGCGGCGCTGGACGCGGCAGCCGAGCGCGCCCCGGTGCCCGCTGTCACCCGCGAAGGATGAGATGCGATCGCTGTCAGCGAGCGGGGCCCGGCCCTGAGGGCCGGGCCCCGCTACGTGCCAGGGTCGGCAGAGCCGTCAGGCCACGCGTCGTGATCGCCCGGCTGTCGCCAGCGCCCAGATGATGTACACGTTCAGGGCGACCAAGATAATCGACCAGATCGGATACCACGGCAGGATCAAGAAGTTGTAGATCCCGATGAACACGGCGAGCACGATGCCCACGATCCTGGCCCAGAGCATGCCGAGGAGCAGGCACACCCCGGCTGCGAAGATCACGGCGCCAAGGGCCATATTGACGATGCCCCGCCCTGTCGGGCCGATGGTGAACGCGTAGTTCGACACAGTCGGGAAGAACGTCCCGTTCAGGATCCCCACGATTCCGTCGAAGAATGTCACCAGGCCCGAGAAGACCATCAGCACGGCGGCCAGCATCATCCCCCCGGCACGGGCCGGGCTGACTTCGCCCTCGTACGCGGTCTCTTCGTAGGTTGGACCACGGTGCGCGCCAGCGCGCTCGTAGCCGGTCGTGCCGGTGCCCGTCGCCCCGGTTCCGGCCGACGTGCCCCGGTCAGCCATGTCGCCCGCGCCCGTGCCTGTATTGCTGTCGGCCGGACCGGCGGTGCCGGCCCTGGACGATGGTCGCTCCTGTGCACTGCTCATCAAGCAGCCCCCTCTCTCGCCGGCCGCGAGTCCTTTCTGTGTGCTCGCGGCTTAAGCCCCGCGAGCGCCTATCCCCTGGCGGCCAGCGGGTTGCCTGCTGTCCGGTGCGTATCAATGACGCTACGGACCGCGCCGCGCGCCGGGCATCATCCGGGCGGGGTGATCGCGAACCGGGCCCGGCGCCGGTCCCGCGGGGCTGCTGACAGGGCCGGGCCCGCCCCTGCTCACCCCGGCCGGGTGATGCCGCGGGCACGGCCGGTGACCAGGGCGGTTGGCCGGCGCCGAGGTGGGTACGCAGGTGACTGGGCGGTCGCCGCGCGTTCACCCGGCAGGGTGAGAATCTCGACCTTCTGCTTACTCGGGCCGGCCGGCTGCCTGCGGGGGATTTCATGACCAGCTTGACCAGCGGGTCCGCTGCGGCGCGCGGGCTGAACTTGGCGGCTGCGGACGGGCCGGAACTTCTCGGGGACAAGCTGCGGATACCGCGGCTGAGCCTGGCTATCTTGCGCCGCCGGCGGCTGATCGACCTGATCGAGCAGGCCACGAGCCACCGGGTCACCGTCGTGTCCGGGCCGGCGGGCGCGGGGAAGACCGTCGCCTGCGGATCGTGGGCTTCGGCCACGCCCGGGTCGCGCCGGGTGGCCTGGCTGACGCTCGACGCCGATGACCGGGATCCGGCCCGCTTCTGGCCGTATGTCCAGGCCGCCCTGACCCGGGCGGATATCGTGCCGGCGGAGGTCGCCCGGGCCCTGCCGGACCTGCCGGCGGACGCGTTCCCGCTGCGGCTGGTGGAGGCGGCTCAGCTGCTGACCGAGCCCGTGACGCTGGTGCTCGACGACGTGCACGAGCTGGCGGATACCACTGGCCTCGGCGGGACGCAGTGCGCCCTGGGGACACCCCAGACCCCGATGGCCCCGGACCCCGCCGACAGCCCGGTGCTGGCGGGGCTGGACCTGCTGATCCGGCACGCGCCGCCGACGTTGCGGCTGGTGCTGAGCGGGCGCTGCCTGCCCCGGCTCCAGCTGGCCAGGCTGCGGGTGTCCGGCGACCTCGCTGACGTGACCGCGGCCGATCTGGCCTGCAC
>DASYXX010000501.1:0-2528 GCA_035934395.1 Streptosporangiaceae bacterium | reverse complement strand
GCGATCGGCCACAGCCCGAGGACCCGCCCGTCATGCTCGGCCACGTCACCGGCGGCGAACACGCCGGGAACGGACGTCTCCATCCGGTCGTCGACGACGACGCCGCGGTTGACCGCGATGCCCGCCTGCCGTGCGAGCTCGATGTTGGGGCGGATCCCGACCGCCGCCAGGAACATGTCGCAGCGCAGCTGCCGCCCGTCCTTGAGCGTCAGCCCGCGGACCCGGCCAGTGTCGTCCCGGGGGGACGACCCCCCCAGACCCCCCCGCTCGCCGGTCAGCGCCTGCGACTCGGCCCGGTACAGCACCTGCATGCCGATGCGCGCGAAGTGACCGTGCACCAGCTCGCTGCAGTGCTCATCGATCTGCTTCGACAGCAGCCGCGAGCCGCGCTCGAGCACGGTAACCCGCAGCCCGAGCTCGTGCAGCGAATGCCCGGCCTCGAGCCCGAGCAGGCCGCCGCCGGCGACCACGGCGTCGCGGCAGCCGTGCTCCTGGGCGTAAGCGCGGATCAGCATGGCGTCCGCCGCGCTGCGCAGCACGAAGCTGCCCGGCCGGCCGAAGCCGTCCACCGGGGGTGCCGCGCTGTTGCTGCCCATGGCCAGGATCAGCCGGTCGTAGGGGAGCGTGTCGCCCGTGGCCAGGAACACGCGCTTCGACCCGAGGTCGACCCGGCTGACGACGGTGTTCAGCCAGGCGACGATCTGGTGCTCGTCGTACCACTGCTCGGGCAGCAGGTAGAGGCCCTGCATCGCCGACCTGCCGTACACCAGCCGGGAGATCCCCATCCGGTTGTAGAGCACGTGCGACTCGCTGCCGACCACGTGGATCTCGCATTCGGGATGGCTGCGCCGCACGAAGTCGGCCGCAGTCACGCCCGCGATCCCGTTCCCGAGCACGACCACGCTGACGATGGAGCGGTCGAAGTCGGTCGCTGCGCCCTGCTGCGGGCTGCCGGGCTGGGGGGTCAGCGACACGGTCACCGGCCCGGACTGGATCCGCGCGACGCACGCCATCCTGGTGTTGTCCGCATACCCGAGCCGCCGAAGCGTGTTGCACTCGTCCTCGTCCGCCGGTGACAGGCACCCCCCGCCCTCGAGCACCGCGACCGGGTCGGCGCCGCACACGCCCATCCGGCAGCCGGCCTCGATGGGCTGGCCCTCCCGCTCGGCCAGGGCCAGCAGGCTCGTGCCGATCTCGGCCCGCGCGGACTTGTCGGTGTCGGCGAACCGGACCTCGGCCCCGCCCGCGTCGATGGTCCTCTGGGCGACCTTCGCCGCGCGCGGGCTGATCTGGATCAGCGGCAGCGCCGCCGGTGACGCGGCTACCTCGTCCTCGTACTGGCGTCCCTTGACGTAGGTCCTGGCGATCCAGAACAGGGAGAGGAAGAGCACGAGCGCCCGGATCGCCCACCGCAGCCACGGCAGGCGGGCGCCGGTGATCGTGGCGAACGAGTCCTCGAGGATGACGCCGCTGAACCAGTAGAAGATGTTGATCGCGACCGACGCCCACAGCGCGATCGTCATGTTCAGGCTCACCCGCAGCAGCGCCTGCAGCGCGTAGAAGAGCCCGATGCTGCCGATGAAGTACAGGGCCAGCCGCAGGTAGATCTGGGGCAGCGGGCCATGGGCGTGGACCAGGAGGAAGAAGCCGAGAACGAACCCGGGCAGCGCCGAGACGAACAGCTTCCTCGGGGCGGTCCAGTTCGGGTCGGGCTCGTGCATGTCCGCCTGGTAGGCCACGCTGGGCCGGAAGTCATAGCAGTTCTTCGTGCACCCGACACAGGGCTGGCAATGACTGTTCGGAATCTTCGCGAACGGGGTCTGGCCGTACACGCGCTGCAGCGGCAGCAGCGGGCAGATGCTGGAGCACCATCCGCTCTTGCCCTTGAACGCGATGCCAGCGGCGAAAGCATTGAGGATCGTCAGGGACAGCAGCACGCCGAGGGCCGGGCCGTTGGTGTTCCAGAGGGCGATGCGCGTGCTTGTAATGCCGAAAAACAAAACGATCGATATCACGTAGCCATAACGGCGCAGCCATTCCGGCGGAGTGAGAGCGCGGGTAAAGCCGAGCACCCGCGGCGCCTGATTCGAGGCCGCGAGCGGGCAGATGTTGCGCCATAGTCCCGGCGCCGTGAAGAACAGGATCGGCAGCAGCGGCACGATCACCTTGAAGAACCAGAATTCCCCGCCTGCCGGGCGGATGAACAACGCGACGCACAACGCCACGTACAGCAGCACGCTGCCGACCCGGATCGCGTGCCAGGCCGGCAGCGGAAGCCGCCTGCGCATCTCGGTATAGGCGGGGAACAGCTGCTCGCCCGGGCGCGCCGACGTCCCGAAGACCCGGCCCCAGAACCTCGACATCGCCGACGGGGGGGCCGGCGGCGGGGGCGGCACCGGCGGTCTCGGCAGGACCAGGTCGGCCGCCCGCACGCCGCGGAGCGTCGGCGCGGCCGTGGCCGGCTCGACCCGGTCCACGCGGCCGATCATCATGATCTCGGTGCTGCCCAGGCGCACCACGGCACCGGG
>DASYXX010000476.1:0-5914 GCA_035934395.1 Streptosporangiaceae bacterium | reverse complement strand
TCCGGCGGGACCGGCCCGTCCGGCGGAACTGGCCCGTCCGGCGGAACCGGCCTGTCCGGCCGCCCGCCGACCGGGGCCGCGGGCGGGACCGGCACCGTCCGGGTGCTCCTCAGCGGCAGGTCGTCCGGTCTCCCGGCTGCGGCGCTGCGCTATCCCGAGGGCCGCCTTCTGGCCGGCCTGGTGGTCGGCTTCCGCCCTGCTGACCGGCCCAGCGTCGGCCGTTCCCCGGATGGCCGCGCTGCTGACGAACCTGCGGACGCGGCCGCGGACGCAGCCGGAGCGGCGGCGCGGGCTCGATCCGCGACGGCGTAGCTGGCCTCGACCTCCTCCGGCGTCATCGGCAGCCGCGCGGCCGAGGGCGGCAGGCCCGCGTCGACCGCCTGGCCGATCAGGTGGGCCATGGAGTAGCCGGGGTCGGCGGCCAGGGCCAGCTCGAGCGCGATGTTCGCCAGCGCTCCCTCGCCGGACTGCCAGGCGGTGAACGCCAGCAGCGACGCTGGCGCGGGCACGTAGGACTCGGTCGCGCGGCGGACCACGTCGGTCCACAGCCGCCGGTGGGCCGCCCGGTGCCTCGGGTCCATCCGGGCCCAGGCATCGTCACGCACCCGAAGGTCGGCGATGCTCACGGCGAGCCAGGCCATCTGATCGTCGTCGGTGATCTGGCCGCCGGCCCGGTAGGTCGCGACCGCCTCGCGGACCGCGGCCCGTCCGGCGTCGACGACTGGCCCCATGCCATCGGTGTGGCCGGGCGCGGCCGCGATCAGCTGCTCGATCCGGCGCAGCGCGCGCTCCGTGGCCTGGCTCATCGACTCGGCGGCCGGGCCGGTCAGCGGGGCCAGGGTCTTGGCCAGCGACGCCCGGTCGGGGCAGGCGCCCATCCCGGCGGCCGCGAGCGCCGTGGCGGCCGGGTGCGCGGGCCCGTCGAACGCAGCGCCCTCCGGCGGGCAGCAGCGCGGATCCTGGCAGACGTACGACCAGAAACGGTCGTCCTCGACTCGCAGCAGGTCCCGGAGCGTGATGCCTGCCCCGCGCATTGCCGCGCGAAGCTTCTCGGCGACGGGTGTGACCAGGGTTCCTGCGCCGTACCCGGCGGCGATGGCCGTGGTGACCTGCCGCTTGCTGAGCACGGCGGCCGCGTGCTCCGCGATCTCACGCGACCTTGCCGGGTCCGGCGGGTCCGGCAGGTCATAACGGAAGGCCAGCTTGACCCGGCCACGCGACCGGTCCAGGCCGACGACGACCATGCTGCGGCTCGGATGGAACCCCAGCAGGTGCGGGATGACCGCCAGGAAGCCGGCCACGGAGTCGACCTTGACTTTCGGCGCCGCCCGCCGCGGTCCGGCTTCTCCCGGCGCCTGCCCGGCCCGATCTCGCCGCTGCGTCCCGTGCCGCCCCTGCGGCGGTGCCGATCCGCCGCCCGACCCCGGCTCGCTATGGCCGCGGCCGGAGGACTGAACTTTCGTGCGCGGGGTCTCGTCACCCGCCGGTTGTTTGGCTGTCATTCCGCCAGGCTGGAACCGGCGCTACGGCCGGACGGCGGCTATTTCCGCGGCCTTGTGCATAACCTGGCGGCGTCCACACCAGGAAATATTCGCTTGACTGGACGGTCAGGGGCTGGTCAGGCGTTTGCGGAAGAACACGCGCCGGAAACCGTCCTGCTCGGCCCGGTGCGTTTCGGTGTAGCCGTGCCTCGGGTAGTAACCCAGGTTCTCGGTCATGGCCTCGTTGGTGTAGAGGCGGATCTCGTCGCGACCGAGCGCTCGCGCCTCCTCCTCGGCGAATGCGAGCAGCCGGGCGCCGATCCCGCGTCCCTGAGCCGACGGCAGCACGGCGACGTTCTCGAGCAGCAGGTGGTCGGGGTGTACGGCGAGCACGAGGAGGCCGACGATCTCGCCGTCCTCCGCGGCGACCCAGGTCAGGCCGCCGCGCACGGCCTCGGCGTAGTCCGCGGTCATCGGGGCGGGCGGGCGCCCGATCCGGGGCACGTAGACCTGGTAGGCCTGGCCCGCCAGAGCGGCGAGGGCCGTGGCATCGAGCACCTCGGCGCGACGGACGGTCAGCACCGCCCCAGGATCGCAGTCCCTCCCCCGCCGCCGCTCCCCCGACGCCAGCCTTCCCGCACCGGGTGCCGGGCGGTCCCGCCACGGTCGGCTGGCGTATCGAATCTCGTTACCCGGGCGGATTCAGGCCGATGCGGCGGTAGAGGGAGCCGGCCGGGCCGGCGCGCATGATGCGGACGAAGTGGCTGTTGAAGTAGCTCGTGAGCTGGGGGGTCCACGCCACCCGGTGCTTGTTCAGGCCGGAGAGCCACACGTACTGGGCGTGGTCGAAGGCGTAGGTCCACACCGCGTCGAGGTTCGCGTACCTGGCGGCCCCGGTCTCGGGATCTCGCCCGTGGGACAGCGCATAGTTGGTGCCGGTGGCGTCGAGCAGCAGGGAGCAGCCCGGCACGTCCGAGGTCAGCCGGTTGGTCATGACGGCGAACGACATCTCGTCGGCGAGCAGGCATGCTCCCGGCGGGATCAGCCGCTGCGCCCTGTTGGTCACCGACAGGGGCAGCTTGGCCACCTGACCACGCTCCCAGCCGTACTGGTAGCCGGCCATGATCAGGATCGCGAGCGCGGCCAGACCGGCCGCGCCCCAGCGCATGGCGACCGGCATGGTCCAGGTGCCGCCGACCGCGGGCTCGGGACCCGGACCGGGATCGGGAAGCAGCCTCGTGGCCGTCAGCCCGATGGCCATCCCGAGGAACGGCGCCAGGAACGCCCCGAAGTGATAGTGGAACTGGGTGGGCCACAGGAACGCGGCCACGACGATCGCAGCCGATCCGACGGCGAACAGGTCAAGCGCCGGCGGCACGCGCCGGGTCAGCAGGATCCCCAGCGCCATGCCGCCGAATATGAAGCCCACGATCAGGATCGCGGCGACGGTGTCGATGAGGCGCGTCGGGTGGCTCAAGTCGGCCAGGCCCGTCATGAACTGGAGGCGGGGCCAGATCGCGACCCGCGTCGCGCTGGCCCGGCCGCCGATCTGCGCGATGATCGTCGCCTCGTAGAACTTGCTCGGCGCCAGCACCGCGAACGGCACGACCGGAACACCGAACCCGGCCGCCACCCCCGCCGCGTACCGGGCCAGGTGCCGCGGCCGGCGAGCGAGCGCGGGCGGGAGTGGGCGGGAGGGCGGGAGTCGGCGGGAGGGCGGGAGGATGAGCAGCGCGGCCACTGCGATCACCGGGAAGATGGCCCAGGGCTCGACCGCGCCGCCGAACCCGAACGCCACCCCGCCCCAGAAGATCCGCCGCCCGCTGCGGGTCAGCTGGTCTCTTTCGAACAGTGCCAGGGCGCCGATCAGGCAGAACAGCACCAGCCACGGCTCGACAAGCACGGTCTTCGCCGCCTGGATGCTGGCCGGATAGACAGCGCAGATCCCACACGCGATGACGGTGGCGAGGACGCCCCGGTGCCGCACGAGCAGGCCGACGAGGGTAACGGACGCCGATCCGACCAGCACGGTCAGGATCCGCCCCACGGCCATGCCCCAGGCCGTCCCGGTCACCTTGCTGAGCAGCGCGGCGGGGACCATCAGCAGCGTGATCCCCGGGGGCTGCACGATCAGGAAGTCGCGATAGGGCAGGGCACCGTTGACGAGGCGAACGGCGCTGCCGAAGTAGTTCCCGTCGTCATACTCGTTGACTCCCAGCAGGTAGCCCGGCCGGGACAGCTGGTAGAAGCGCAGGCCCAGGGCCAGCAGGGTGGCGGCCGCGATGACCACGGTCACCGGGGTGAGCGCGACTCGGGCCGACGGCGGGGGCGCGGCCGCGGAGTCCCCGCGCGGCTCGCCCGGGCCCGGGCTCGCGACGGTGCCGCTGGGAGTCGTTTCGCTCACACCTAGCTGCTTTCGACAGGCCGCCCGGGAACCGAGGCGGTGGCGACGACGGGGCTCAGCTCGGGCACGCCCCGGCCCGCCAGGTGCACGCGGCGAGCCTGAAGTCCAGGCCAGATGTTACCCGCTGAGGTCGCCGCGGGGACGGCCGAGCGCGAGACGAACACCCTCGTGCCGGAGAAACCGGTCATGTCCGGAATCCGGTGCGGGCTACGGGGCGACGCCGAGCAGCGCGTCGACCGTGTCGCGGACCAGCCCGGCGTCCGCGGACCCCGCACCGGCGGCGAGGACGGCATCCGCCCACTCGTCGATGACGGCCAGCGCGCCTGGAGCGTCGAGGTCATCGGCGAGCCGCTCCCTGACCGCGCCGAGCACGCTGTCAGCCGACGGGACAGGCACGGCTGAGGGGGCAGGCCGGGACGAGGCCGCCGCCAGCGCGGCACGCCACCGGCCGAGCCGGTCGTGCGCGGCCGCGAGTCCCGCATCGCTCCAGTCCCAGTCGCCGTGGTAATGATGCGCCAGGATCGCGAGCCGCACCGCCATCGGCTCGTGGCCCGCCGCCAGCAGCGCGGACACGAACACCAGGTTCCCGCGCGACTTGGACATCTTCTCGCCGTCCAGCCGCACCATGCCGGCGTGGGCGTAGCGGCGCGCGAAGGCCAGCCCCCCGTACGCGACCCGGGCGTGCGAGGCGGTCATCTCGTGGTGCGGGAACCTCAGGTCGGTGCCCCCCGCCTGGACATCGAACGTGACGCCCAGGTACTCGGTCGCGATCGCCGCGCACTCCACGTGCCAGCCCGGCCGACCGAGTCCCAGGTCAGACGGCCAGGCGGGCTCGCCGGGCCGCGCCGCCAGCCAGACCAGGGGGTCCAGCGGGTCCTTCTTTCCCGGCCGGGCCGGGTCGCCGCCGTTCTCGCCGAACAAGGCCAGCATCGCGGCCGGATCGAGCCCGGACACCGTTCCGAACGAAGGATCGGCCGACCTGGCCTGGTAGACGTCACCGTCCAGGTCGTAGAGGGCGCCGTGCTCGCCGAGCAGCCCGCCGAACCGCTCGATGACCGGGAGCGCCTCCACCGCCCCGATGTAGTGCTCGGGCGGAATCAGCCGCAGCGCCTCCATGTCGCCGCGGAACAGCGCGATCTCTCGATCGGCGAGGGCTCGCCAGTCCTCCCCGTCCCTGGCCGCGCGCTCGAGCAGCGGGTCGTCGACGTCCGTCACGTTCTGCACGTAGGTAACGGCGTGCCCGGCGTCGCGCCACGCCCGGACCAGGAGGTCCCAGGCGAGGAACGTCGCCGCGTGACCGATGTGCGTGGCGTCGTAGGGCGTGATGCCGCAGGCATACAACGTCGCGGCCGGCCCGGGCGCTGCCGTCACGAGCTCCCCGCTGGCCGTGTCGACGATCTTCGTCTCCGGGCCCTGTCCAGGCAGGCGGGGAACGCTCGGGCCGGGCCAGGAATCCATCAAGATCTCCGCAAAGCGACTGCCACCTTCACGTGGCAGGGGAGTCGCGGCATCCGCTGGCGCGTCGCGCAGGTCAGGCCCGGTAGAGCATTTACAGTCAGGTATGTGTTACCAGGGCCGGGCTGGGCTCTGGCCAGGCCGTATCGGTCTGGGAAACGAGCGGCGTCGGCCGCTTGAGCAGTCACAGGCGCCAGGCTATCGCTGCGCTGTCCACGCGCGAACCTGCGCGTTCGCGTAGGCCTGCGGGCTCGCGAGGGTGCTCCCCGGGGCATGGCCCCGGGGGAAGCGCCCGGGGGGCTACAGGGTGAGATGAGCGGCCTTCTCGAACGAGAACGCCAGCGACCACACTTCAGCGAAGTTGACACTTGTAAAAATGAAGCATACAGTCTCTCTCATGAAGCACTACGGGCAGGCATGCGCCATCGCCAGAGCCCTGGACGTCGTCGGCGAACGGTGGAGCCTGCTGCTCGTGCGGGAGCTGACTTTGGGCCCGCGCCGCTACCGCGACCTCGCGGCCGGCCTGCCGGGCATCCCCAGCAACGTCCTGGCCGCGCGCCTGAAGGACCTGCAG
>DASYXX010000461.1:0-13575 GCA_035934395.1 Streptosporangiaceae bacterium | reverse complement strand
CTCCTTGGCCAGGCAGAACGTGTTCTTCAGCTCGGCCCCGCAGGCCAGGACGGGCCGGGGGAACCTGGTGCGCACGCCGAGTGGTTCCGGCACGTAGCCGCGGGACCGCCGGATCACCGTCTCCCGGCCGCGGAACGGCCGCACCACCGAGTCGTCGGTCCTCACCAGGATCGCGCGGTCGTGGGTGAGGAACGCGTCCGCGATCCCGCCGAGCCGCCCGGCGGCCTCGCCGTCGCGGTACACGATCGGCTCATCGGATGAGTTCCCGCTGGTCAGCACCACCGGGCGGGCCACCCGTGCGAGCAGCAGGTGGTGCAGCGGGGTGTACGGCAGCATAGCTCCCAGCTGCCGGTTCCCGGGAGCGACGGCCGCGGCGATCCCGGATCCCGGCCGCCGGGGCAGCAGCACGATCGGCCGCCGGCCGCTGGTCAGCAGCGCGGCGGCGGCCTCGTCGACCGCACACAGGCGGCGCGCCGCGGCCAGGTCGGCCACCATCACGGCGAACGGCTTGTCCTCGCGGACCTTGCGTTGCCGCAGCGCCGCGGCCGCGGTCTCGCTGGACGCGTCGACGGCCAGGTGGTAGCCGCCGAGGCCCTTGACGGCCAGCACCCGCCCCTGGCGCAGCAGGTCGGCCGCGGCGGCCAGCGGCTGACCGGACAGCTCTGTGCCGGCGGGATCAAGCAGGGCCAGCGCGGGGCCGCAGGCCGGGCAGCAGGTCGGCTGGGCGTGAAAGCGGCGGTCGGCGGGGTCGTGGTACTCCGCGGCGCACCGGTCGCACATCACGAAGCCCGCCATCGTGGTCAGCGGCCGGTCGTAGGGCACGTCGCGCACGATCGTGAACCTTGGGCCGCAGTTCGTGCAGTTGATGAACGGGTAGCCGAACCGCCGGTCGCCGGGATCGTTCAACTCGGCCAGGCAGTCAGCGCACGTCGCGGTGTCAGCCGACACCAGGGCCCGCCGCTCGCGGCCCGGCTCGCTCGGCGCGATCGAGAACGACGCGGTGCCGTCCGGCCGCATCGCCGTGGTGGTGATCCGCTCGATCCTGGCCAGCGGCGGCGCCTCGCAGGCCAGCGAGTGCAAGAACGTCTCCACGGCCGCGGGCGTCCCCTCGACCTCGGCGAACACCCCGTCGACGTCGTTGCCGACCAGCCCGCCGAGCCCGAGGCTGGTCGCGAGCGAGTACACGAAGGGCCGGAAGCCGACGCCCTGGACGATCCCCTCCACCCGGACCGCCGTCCTGACGCGCTGGCTCACCCCTCCAGTGTGGCAATGCGAGCTAGCCGGCGCACGCCCGCCGGATGGTCAGTCGGGCTCCTCGGGGAGCTCGTACCAGGTGACCTTCTCACCGACCCGGGCCCGCATCTTCCAGCGCAGCGACTTCGGCGCCGCCTCCATCGCCTCGCGCAGCCTGCCGGCGGACGCGGCAACGGCCTGCGTCTCGCCGGGGCCGAGCCGGTCACGTGCGTACTGCTCGACCTTCGGCAGGTTCCGCTCCACGGTGTGGTAGAAGCCCCAGTCGTTCGCCAGCGGCGCGACGAAGCGGCCGACGTCGAGGCCTGCGGCCGAGCCGTCGGCGGGCAGGTCGAGGAGCAGGGCGGTGGCGTCGCGCAGGTCCTTGTCCTCGATCTGCACGATCTGCAGCTTGGTGAGCAGCAGGTCGGCGGGATGAATGGTGAGCCCATGCCCGGGCAGGTCGCGGCCCAGCTCGAGTCGGTGGCACATCCTGAACGTGCCGACGAGCACGTCGACCACGAATCCGGCGGGGGCCGCGAAAATCATCCGCTGCGCGCCGTGCAGCGCGTTGAAGTGAGCGTCCTCGGTGTAGCCGGAGGCGCGGAACACCCTCCTGGCCGGGCCGCCCTGGCGGGACGGCACGACCACGTCGAAGTCATGGTAGGTCCTGGCCAGCGGCGACCGCCGCGCCGACGACGCGAGGTGAAAGACCGCCACGCCGCCCAGCAGGCGCAGGGTGATCTCCGCGGCCGCCGCCGCGGCGATGACCTCCTCCGCGGCGGCCAGGAGCTCCCCGGCGGCCGGGGCTGATTCCTCCGTCACACGCCTACGCTCTCGCTCCGGCCACTCTGCTGGCAACTCCCGATAGGTCGCGGCCGCAGCGGGAACCCGCGGGCCAGCGTGTCCGCCACATCGGGGTAGTCTGCGGGGCCAGGCCCCCTCGTGAAGGAGGACGCGTGACGGTAGCGGGCGGGGAGCCGCGGGGGCAGATTGACGCGACCAGGACGCCCCGCTACGCGGGGCCGCCCACGTTCGCGCTGCTGCCGCGGCGCGACGAGGTCGGCCGGTGTGACGTGGCGGTCGTGGGCGTGCCGTTCGACAGCGGCACCTCCTACCGCCCGGGGGCCCGGTTCGGCCCGGCCGCGGTCCGGCAGGGCTCCCGGCTGCTGCGCCCGTGGCATCCGGGCCTGGAGGTGGCGCCGTTCGGCGTGCAGCAGGTGGCCGACGCGGGGGACATCGCCTGCAACCCGTTCAGCATCGCCGAGGCCGTGGCGCAGATCGAGGCGGCCGCCGCCGGGCTGCTGGAGGGCGCCGGGCACCTGCTGGCGATCGGCGGCGACCATACGATCGCGCTGCCGCTGCTGCGGGTCACCCGGCAGCGGTTCGGGCAGGTGGCGCTCGTGCACTTCGACGCGCACCTGGACACCTGGGACACCTACTTCGGCGCCCCGGTCACGCACGGCACGCCGTTCCGGCGGGCGGCAGAGGAGCAGCTGTTCCTCGACGGCCATTCCCTGCACGTCGGGGTGCGCGGGCCGATCTACGCGGCGAGCGACCTGACGGACGACGCCGAGCTCGGCTTCCGCTCGGTGACCGCGATGGACCTCGAGCGGATCGGCGTGGACGGCGTGGTGGCCCGGATCCGGGAGCGGGCCGGCGGCGCGCCGCTGTACCTCTCGATCGACATCGACGTGCTCGACCCGGCGCACGCGCCGGGTACCGGGACCCCGGAGGCCGGCGGCCTGACGTCGCGGGAGCTGCTGGGCATCCTGCGCGGCCTGGCCGGCATGCCGCTGGTCGGCGCCGACGTGGTCGAGGTCGCCCCCGCCTACGACCACGCCGAGATGACCACGGTCGCCGCCGCCCACGTCTGCTACGAGCTCCTCGCCCTCCTGGCCCTGGCCGACTCCGTCCCGTAAAGTGCCGGGCCGGGCCGCGGGCCGACTCCCAGCCACCCCAGACGAGTGGCTTCTGAACGGCTGGCTTACTGTCGGGGCCTAACACTCCAGAGCGGAGCGTGAAGGAAGGGAACCTGTGGACATCGTCAACCCGGCCGTGAGCGACTACCTGCTCGCGCACTGCACGCCCGCCGACGACCTGCTCCGCGAGCTCGCCGCCGAGACCCGCGAGGCCTTCCCCGACGCTGCGGGCATGCAGGTCTCGCACGACGAGGGCGAGCTGCTCACGATGCTGACCCGGATGGTCGGGGCCCGGCGGGCCGTGGAGGTCGGCGTGTTCACCGGCTACTCGTCGATCTGCATCGCGCGCGGCATGCCCGGCGACGGCCACCTGCTCGCCTGTGATGTCAGCGAGCAGTACACCTCCCTCGCCCGGCGGTACTGGAAGCGGGCCGGGCTCGAGGAGCGGATCGAGCTGCGCATCGCGCCCGCGCTCGACACGCTCCGCGCGCTGCCCGCCGATCCCGTTGTCGACCTGGCCTTCATCGACGCCGACAAAGGCGGCTACCCGCTCTACTACGAGGAGCTTGTCACCCGGCTGCGCCCCGGCGGCCTGCTCATCCTCGACAACACGCTGTACGGGGGCGAGGTGCTCGCCGCGGCGCCCTCGGGAGGCGCCCGGGCCGTAAGCCAGCTGAACGACACCATCGTCGCCGACCCACGGGTGGAATCGGTGCTGCTCCCCGTCCGCGACGGCGTCACCCTCGCCCGCAGGCGCTGACGCCGCTAGCGCAGGCCGGAGAACAGGTCGTCCTCCGGGACCGGCGCGCCGGTGGTGTCGCTGGCCCGGATGAAACTCTCCCGGCCGAAGACCCGCTCGCCAAGCTCCGGCGGGATCTTGCTGAACCACGAATCCCGGATCTGGCTGGCGTGGGCCAGCAGCGCCGCGCGCTTGCGCTCGAGAACGGGGCGGATGTCGACGTTGGTGGTGATCCGGCGCTCGCGCTCCTCCATCTGGCGCAGCATCTCGGGGGGGATCTCCCGGACGTCGGGCACCTCCACGCCCTGCTCGCGAAGCGCGTCCCACAGCTCGCGCCAGTCGCTGCGGCGCATGGCCGTCTGGTAGAACTTGGCCGGGATCGCGCTGGCCGCGGCCGCGGCCGCCGCGCACCGGGCCGCGTGCACGTGGTCCGGATGCTGGTAGGCACCCTCGGGGTCATAGGAGATCACGACCTGGGGCCGGTAACGCTCGATCAGCTCGCCGATGCGCCCAGCGACCTCGCTCTCCGGGATGTTGCAGAACGCGTCCGGCCGGTTCTTGTACTCCCAGTCGGGCATGCCGGAGTCGTGGTAGCCGAGCAGCTCGAGCTCGGTAACGCCCAGGTGCTTGCAGGATTCCCGCAGCTCGGCCAGCCTGATCTCCGCGACGGCCTGCTCGTCATGACCGTCCTCGCCGGGCTTGACGCCGCCCGGCGTGTCCCCGAACTCACCGTTGGTGCAGGTCACGACCACCGTGCGGACGCCCTCGTCGGAGTACTTGGCCAGCACGCCGCCCGTGCTCGACGCCTCGTCATCCGGGTGAGCGTGGACCGCCATAAGGGTAAGAGTGTCTGCCATACGTCAAGCCTGCCTGACGCCGGGCGCTACTCGCGCCAGAGGATAGACATAGATTCATAACGGAAGTCGTCCGGCAATCAGGGAGCCTCGAGGTGAGTGGTGGTCCCGCGGACCGGATCCGCGAGCTGAGCGCGCTGCCGATCTGGGTGGCGCCGATGGCGGGCGGACCGTCCACGACCGGCCTGGCCGCGGCCGCCGCGCAGGCGGGGGCGTTCGGGTTCCTGGCCGGCGGGTACAAGACGGCCGCCGCGCTCGGGGCGGAGATGGACACGCTGCGCGCCGCCGGGACCCGGGACTTCGGGGTCAACGTGTTCGTGCCCGGCGCCCCGGCCGGCGACGCCGCCGCCGTGTCGGCCTACGTCGCGTCGCTGCGCGCCTCCGGCGGCGAGGCCGGCGAGCCGGAGTGGGACGACGACGGCTGGGCGGACAAGATCGCGCTGCTGCTGGCCGGCCCGCCCGCGGTGGTCAGCTTCACGTTCGGCTGCCCGCCGCCCGAGACGGTCGCCGGGCTCCGGCGCCGGGGCGCGCTGGTGGCGATCACGGTGACCGGCCCGGGCGAGGCCGGCCAGGCCGCCGGGGCGGGCGCGGACTGCCTCATCGTGCAGGGCCGCGAGGCGGGCGCGCACTCAGGAACGTTTTCCAACGACGGCACCCCGGACGGCAGGCCGGCGCTGCTCGATCTCCTGGCCGAGGTGGCCGGGACCACCCGCCTCCCGCTCGTCGCCGCGGGCGGAATCGCGGACGCGGCGGGTGTCGCGGCGGCGCTCGGCACGGGCGCGGCGGCCGCCTCGGTCGGCACCGCGTTCCTGCGCTGCCCCGAAAGCGGCGCCCATCCGCTGCACAAGGCGGCGCTGGCCGACCCGCGGTTCACCGCCACCGCGGTCACCCGGGCCTTCAGCGGCCGCCCGGCCCGGGCGCTGGTCAACCGGTTCCTGCTCGACCATCCGGACGCGCCCGCCGGGTACCCGGAGATCAACAACGCCACCCGGCCGCTGCGGGCCCGCGCCGCCGCGGCGGGCGATGCCGGCGGGATGAGCCTGTACGCGGGCGAGGGGTTCCGGGCTGCCGCCGACCGCCCGGCCGCCGAGGTCGTCGGCCAGCTCGCCGCGCTGCTGCCATAACACCCCGGGCTCGGCTTCCACCCGGCCCGAGCCGGCCGCGGCGGCCAGGCTGGCCAGGTCACGCTCGTTCTGGTCCGCGTAGGCGGCGGCGAAGTCGGCCACGGCCCGGTCGAAGACGTCCGACTTGCCGAGGTAGGCCGCGATCGCGATCCGGTCCCCGGACCGGGCGTGCGCCCGGGCCAGGGTCTGCCCGCACAGCCGCGCGTACGTGTGCATGGTCGGCGGATCCATGCCTTCCACGGCCAGCGAGAACTTCCAGTCGCGCAGCTGGCGGACGTAGTAGTCGCGGGCCGGGCCGCTCCTGGGCCGGTGCCAGCCGAGGAAGAAGTCGCTGGCCGCCTGCATCAGGCGCTGGCCGGCCACGACGCGCTGGCCCTCGCTCGAGTACGGGGTGTCGCCGACGAACGGCGCGAACACCGCGGGCACTGCCTCCTTGACCTGGAGGAACAGCCGGTCCTCCGAGCCGCGGCCGAGGAGCAGGATGATCCAGCAGCGCATGCCCACGCTGCCCACGCCGACGACCTTCCTGGCCATGTCCGCGACCTGGTACCGGGAGATCAGGAACTGCCGGTCCGGCTCCAGGGTGCGGCGGTAGTTGGCGACGATCCCCTGCAGGTGCGATTCGAGGCCGGCCGGGGCCTGGTCCAGGTCGGCGACCGGCACGAGCAGCGGCGGCTCGGCGGCGAACCGGGGCTTCCCGCCGGACGTGCGGATCAGCTTGTCGAGCGCCTGGATGCCGGACCGGTCCCGCGCCCGGGCGAGGTCCCTGCCCGCCAGCCTGCGCTCCCGCCGGTCCAGGATGGCCTGGTAGCGCTCCCGGAGCTGATCTACCTCCGAGGAGGCCTGCCAGACCTCGAGGTCGCCGACCCCGGCGAGGCGGCGCATCACGCGGCGGTAGCGCGCGACCGCGCCGAGCACGATCTCGCGGCGTTCCTGGCCGGAGAACCCGTTGTCGCGCCCGGCCACCTCCGCGCTCGCGGCGAGCCGCTTGACGTCCCATTCCCACGGGCCGGGCAGCGTCTCGTCGAAGTCGTTGATGTCGAAGACCAGGCGGCGCTCGGGCGAGGCGAAGATGCCGAAGTTGGACAGGTGCGCGTCACCGCAGGCCTGCACGGTGAGCCCGGACACCGGCGTCGCCGCGAGATCGCTGGCCATCGGCAGCGCCGCCCCGCGGAAGAACGCGAACGGCGAGGCCAGCATCCGCCCGTAGCGGATCGGCAGCAGCTCGGGGACCCGCGCCGCGGCCTGCCTCTCGAGCAGGCTCACCGGGTCGGGCCGGCCGGCCGCGGGCTGGAACGCCGCGTGGCTGCCCCTGGGCACCGTGGCCCGCGCGGCCTTGCCCCGCGCGACCCGGTGGGCCGGGGTGGCCCCGGCCGGCCCGGGCTCGAGCCGCGCCCGGTGCAGCCCGTTGGCCACGGCCTCGCTCATCATGATTGGGGACCCTCCCCAGGCCGCTGCGGGCCCGGGGGTTCTGGACCCCCGGGCGGCCGGCCGGGGAACGATATCTTCCCGATGCGGCCGGGCCACCACAGCGTGCCCAGCGTCCCCTGGGCCGCCCTGGTACTGGCCTCGCTGCCGCCTGGGCCGCGCAGGACGTAGGCGAAGCCGACCGCGATGACCCCGCCCGCCACCGGGCCGGCCAGGTAAGCCCACCACGCGGTCCAGTCGCCGAGCACCAGGGCCGGCCCGAGTGACCGCGCGGGGTTCATCGAGGCACCGCTGACCGGCGCGCCCCACAGGCCCGCCAGCGCGATGTAGCTGCCCACGCCGAGCGCGGCGATCGACCCGACCGCCTGCGCGCCCGAGGCGGTCCCGAGGATGGTGCTGACCAGGCCCACGGTCAGGACCATCTCCCAGAGCAGCGCGGTCGCCGCGGAGATGCCCGGGCCCGGCAGGGTCAGGCCCGCGGGGCCGTGCCTGCCGATCAGCGCCCACAGCAGGAGCGTGGCGAGCACCGCCCCGGCGAACTGGGCGACCAGGTAGAACGGGACCCGGCGCCAGGGGAAGTCGCCGCGCAGGGCGAACGCGATGCTGACCGCCGGGTTGAGGTGGGCGCCCGAGACCGCGCCCATGAACATGATGATGGCGAGGACCATGAGGCCCGGCGCGACCACCCGCGCGGCGGCCGGGACGGCGTTGCCGCCGAACCTGGCGTTCACCATCCCCGCGCCCGCGGCGACGAGCACCAGCAGAAACGTGCCGAGCAGCTCGGAGAAGATGCGCCGCCACTCGTACTGGGCGTCCCAGAAGTCGAACCGCCGGGCGAAGGCGTTCGGCTCGCCCATCGAGCGCAGCGCGATCGCCGCGTTGCGCACGGCCTGCTGCGCTGCCTGGCTCGCGGCGGGCGGCCCGGTCTCGTGATCGGTCAACAGCACGCCTCCCCAGGACGCTGGAGCCGTGGTCCGGTCCGGCCGGCCGGCCCAGGACGGGACGGATAGATGATCTTACGTCGGCCGCCGAGGCCACGGGAAGATGTGGATTTCACCGGTTTGATACCCGGATGCCGAGCGCCGTTCACCTATGCCTGGGACACTGCCCGGCCGGACCTCGGGGTCAGGGCACCCGGAGCGGGTACCCCGCGGCGGCCACGGCGACGATCTCGTCGGCGTCCTCGGCCAGCACGAAGCCGTCCGTCACGGCCCGCTCGGTGGCGGCGCGGAACGCGGCGGCGTAGTCGTCCTGGCCTCCCGGGTACCGGCGTGCGAGCTCGGCGTCGTCGAAGACGTGCGTGGTACCGAGCAGCACGGCGAGGCCGTCGGCGCCGTCAGGGGCGAGCCCGGACAGGACGGAGGTCGGGGCGTCAACCCAGCCGGTCCTGATGCCGCCGCGGGCGATGCCGGAGTCGTCGGTGAGCAGCCGCATGGGGTCGTCAGGGTCGGTCTCGAGCCGCGGCGCGGACGGCGGCGGCGGGCCGCCGCGCGCCCACCGGTCGAGGTGCGCGAGCGCCGCCTGGGCGACGTAGTGGTGCTGCAGCCCGGAGTTGACCGGGGCCGGGCACGCGATCCCGAGCGGCTTGTCGGTCGGCGCGGTCAGCCGGGCCAGCTCGGCGGGCGGCAGGTCACCCGAGTCGCTGAACCCGGCGCCGCCGAGGACATAGGTGTCGGCGTGCGCGGCGCCAGCGATCTCCCACCACCGGAAGCTGTCGTCATCGGGCTGCCGGGCGGTGACCCCGGCCAGCACGCCGGTGATGTCGGTCTCGGTCTGCACGGTCAGGACCGGCGCCCGGCGGTCGGGCCGGATCCGCACTCCGTCGGGCCCCTCCATACGGATCCGGCCGCCCCAGCCGCCGAGCGGCGCGGCCATGCCCGCACGGCTGCCGATCAGGTAGCCGTCGCAGGCGGCCTCCGGCGGGACGGTCGGCGCCACCGCGTTGACGTAGGTGACCAGGTGGATCGCGGACTGGGACTGGCCGGACGCGAGCACGGACTCGGCCGAGAGCGGCCCGAGGATGCCGCCACCGCGGGCCGTGCGGGCGGCCTGGGAGAAGATGTCGAAGCTGAACGCGTCGCCCGGATGGCTCAGCCCGCCGTAACGGGCCGGATCGCTGGCCTTGAGCGCGGGCAGCATCAGAGACCGCGACCCCTCGTCAGGCTCGGCCCCGGCGGATTCGGCGCCGGCGGACTCGAAGATGCTGCCGCCCTCGATGCCGGCCCGCTGGGCCGAGACCCCCACCCACGCCCACCCGGCCCGGACGACCTGCCGGTGGGTCAGCATCCAGTGCGCGGGCGCGTCGAAGCCCGCGCTGACGTTGAGCCATTCCAGGATTACCGTCCCGGTGAAGGCGCCCGGGTCGGACGGCCGGCACACGACCAGGCGGGTGACGAACGGCGCCCGGCGCGCGGGGGTGACCTGCCAGCGCCCGTCGGCGCCGAACCCGCCCACCGGCTCGAAGCTGGTCGCGGTGCCCTCGAGGAAGAACTCCTCCAGCGTGTAACCGACCTGCGTGAGGTCGAACCCCGTCATGATGATGCCCGGCGGGCCCTCGACCGGGCCCGTTACCCGCCCGTATTCGTCCATTTGCGCCGCACTCTACCGGACCGGAGGCCGGAGCGGGCGAGCACTACCCGGGCTGCGTCACCCCGGCGCGCGGCTGCGCGGCATGTCAGGAGCCGGGTGCGCGGGGTCCCCGGGCCGGGCGAGCGCCCAGAGCCGGCCGCCGATGACGGCGACCGGGTCGCCGCGCCCCTCGCGGGCGGGCACCACTCGCGCCGAGATGAACTCGCCCTTCTGCGGGACGGGCAGGCCGAGGGCCGCGGCCACCATCGGGTCCTGGTCCTGGTGCCCGAGTACCAGGATGCCTTCCTGGCGCAGGTGGGTCCGGGCGCCGCCGTTGCCCCGGGCCCGCTTCATGAAGTCATCCTGCTGCGCGACCGTGGCCAGCTCGGCCCGGCGGATGATCCGGCGCTGCACCAGGCGGAACAGCTCGTTGGTCCTGGCCTGGCCGGTCGGCAGGCCGCGCCGCGACCGGGCGGTGAAAATGGCCTGCCGCACGCGCGGGTCACAGTGCAGGAACAGGTTCTCGGCGAGCCGCCCGTGGGCCGGCCATAGCGCCCGGATCCGCTCTCGGCTGGCGGCGCTGAGCTGGCGCTTGGCGTCGCGGTTCGGCCGGCCGCGCAGGGCGGCGTCGCGCACCCGGATCAGCCCGGCCGTCCAGGAACTGGTCTCGTCGCTCGCCGTGATGACCAGGCAGAGATGGTCGATCGACTCCGGCGGCAGCTCCCAGCCGCCGTAAGACATCGAGTACTTGCAGTCGACCTCGATGCCGGCGATGCGGTAGTCGGTGGCGTCGCCGTCGCCGAAGCCGAACCGCCGGTGCAGGTTGATCTCGACGAGCGTGCCCATGTGGGTCTTCTCGGTCTTGTGCAGCTGCTCGTAGGCCCAGCGGCCGGAATGCTGGCCGTCGTACAGCTGGTCAAGGGTGTCGCGCAGCACGCCGGCGACGATGTCGCCGGTCGGGTCGAGCTGGTACAGCTCCGCCGCGACCGCCGACAGCCCGGCGTCGGTGTCCTCCGGCAGCTCCCAGAGCGGAAGAGTGGTCACGGCTCGGCTGGGGCACGGTCATCGCGGGAGGTCAGGATGCCTCGCGCAGCAGCCGGACCTGCCCGCCGTCCTCGGACCGGCGGGCGGCCTCGATCGCCGAGCGGATGCTGCGGCCGACCGCCTGTGCCACCGGAGGCGGGAAGGCGTTGCCGATCTGGCGGTAGCCCGCGGTCTTGCGCCCGAAGATCAGCCACTCCCGCGGGAAGCCCTGGAGCGCGGCGGCCATGCGCAGGGTCAGCCTGGGGATGTGGTGCACCGGGTCGGTGCGCCCGGGCGGGGCGTCGGCCAGCGCCTTACCGTCGACGTGCAGTCTGAGCCAGGCCTCCCGGGCCCGGGTGGGGCCGAGGTCGGGCCCGCCGTGCTTGCGGGAGCCGCCGACCAGGGTCGGGCCGATCCCGTTGGCCCGCCGCGCCCACGCGTCGGCGCCCGGCCACCCGCGTGCGGCCATGAGGTCGTGCAAGGCCTCGCCGACGGTGGGCGGCGTGCCCGCCGCGCTCGGCCACTCGAAGTGCTCCCGCACCGCCGCCGTCATGGCCACGAGGATGAAGCGCGGGCGCAGCTGCGGCACGCCGAACTCGCTGGCGTTCAGGACCTGCCACTCGGTCTCGTAGCCGAGCTCGTGCAGCCGGTCGAGCACCTGCTCCCGGTAACGGGCGAAGCGGGCGGTCGCCAGGCCGCGGACGTTCTCGAGCATGACCGCGGTGGGCTCGGACTCCTCGACCAGGCGCAGGGCCTGCGGGAACAGGTCCCGCTCGTCGTCCGCGCCGAGCTGCTTGCCCGCGATCGAGAACGGCGGGCAGGGGACGCCGCCGGCCAGCAGGTCGACTCCCCGGTAGTCGACCCCCTTGAAGTGGTGCACGTCGAGCTCGATCACGTCCCACTCGGGCCGGTTCAGCCGCAGCGTCTCGCACGCGTGCGGATCGATCTCCACCGCGGCCACGTGAGCGAACCCCGCCTGCTCCAGGCCCAGCCCCTGACCGCCGGCGCCGGCGCAGATCTCCACACAGGTCAGCTCTTGCCGCACGCCGGTCCCCTCTCCGAGTCATGATGCCAGCACAGC
The DNA here is from genome assembly GCA_035934395.1 of Streptosporangiaceae bacterium. Lineage (GTDB taxonomy): Bacteria > Actinomycetota > Actinomycetes > Streptosporangiales > Streptosporangiaceae > JASHPR01. The sequence continues at coordinate 1,606 of DASYXX010000461.1, read as the reverse complement.
GCCCTGGAATCCGAACATTAATTCGAAGCATGATGCCACAAACGACTCACCGGCGCGAGCAGGCACACCCGCCGCAGGTATACCAGTTTCGCGCGCCTCCGGGGGCCCGCGGTGCAGGCGCGCCGCGCCCCGGTTGAGGCCGAACTGTAGCGCGCGGGTCAGGCCCTGCGGGTGTCAGTAGGCGGCGAGCCTGCGCACCGCCTCGGTCACGCCGTCCACGGTCGGGATCACCTGCTGCTCGAGCGCGTCGGCGAAGGGCAGCGGGACGCAGGCCGCGGCGACCCGGCGGATCGGGGCGTCGAGCAGCTCGAAGCCCTCGTCGGCGACGATCGAGGCGACGGTGCCGCCCCAGCCGCCCTGGTAGGGGTTCTCCTCCACGATCACCAGCCGGGAGGTGCGGCCCACCGACGCGAGCACGGCCGCCATGTCGAGCGGCACCAGGCAGCGCAAGTCGATCACCTCGGCGGAGATGCCGTCCTCCGCGGCCAGCCGGTCGGCGGCGGCCAGGGCCAGCGGCACCGTGGCGGCCAGGCCCACCAGGGTGACGTCGGCGCCCTCGCGCGCGATGGACGCCCGGCCGAGCGGGACCACGTGGCCGTCCGGCGCGGCCGGGCCCTTGCTCGCGAACAGCCCCTTGTGCTCGAAGAACACCACCGGGTCGTCGCTGCGGATCGCGGCGGCCATCAGCCCGACGACGTCCGCCGGGGTCGACGGCGCCGCGATCTTCAGCCCGGGGATGGCCAGCGTCCAGTTCTCTGCCGCCTGGGAGTGCTGCGCCCCGAACCCCAGCCCGCCCCCGTTGGCCGTGCGGACCACCAGCGGGACCGTGACCTGGCCCCCGGTCATGTACCGCATCTTCGGTATCTCGTTGGCCAGGTAGTCGAAGCAGCACGCGAAGAAGTCGGAGAACATGATCTCGGCCACCGGGCGCAGGCCGGTCATTGCCGCGCCCATCGCGACACCGAGAATGGCCTGCTCGGAAATGGGCGTGTCCCACACCCGCTGCTTGCCGAACTCAGCCAGCAGGCCCGCGGTCGTCTTGAACACCCCGCCTGCCGCGCCGATGTCCTCGCCCAGGCACACGACGGACGGGTCACGGCGCAGCTCCCGCGCGATCCCCTCCGCCACCGCCTCCCGGTACGTGATGACGGTCTCCGTCGCCGCGGTCAGGTCCGCCATGCCGAGCCTCCGTCCGCCCAGACGTCGGTGAGGGCATCGACGGGATCGGGACCCGGCGCTGCCCTGGCCGCGGCCACCGCCTCGTCGACGACGCGGGCGGCCCTGGAGTCGGCGGCCGCGACGGACTCGTCGGGCACGCCGGACGCCCTCAGCCGGGCCCGCGCCAGGTCAAGCGGATCGCGGCTGAGCCACTCCTGCACCTCCTCGGCCGGCCGGTAGCTGGCCGGGTCGGTGCGGCTGTGCCCGAAGTGCCGGTAGGTCTTCGCCTCCAGCACGGTCGGCCCCTGCCCGGCCCGCGCCCGCTCCGCGGCCCGGGCCACCGCGTCCCGCACGACCACCACGTCGTTGCCGTCGATCACCTCGCCCGGCAGGCCGTAGGCGGAGGCCCGGTCGGCCGCCGGGTTGGCGACCGCGGTCACCTCGCCGA